>NZ_JAPMOU010000007.1 GCF_028858535.1 Spartinivicinus poritis | reverse complement strand
TCTGTTGAGGTTTATTAACATTGGACATTGAGCGTAAAACCGTTTCTACTATGCTTTCCAAAGATAGATTCCTGTGATAATTCGATTTCGACAACCGCATTCTCACAGTTTCTATTTTTGGTTCAATCCTACCACTTTAAGACCAAAAACTGTCTACAGTATTGGTTAACTAAAAGGTTGTGATTAGAGCTCATCATAGAGGCTATAAAGTAACTGGTATAAAGTGACTGTATAAAACAGTTAAAAAGATTGATAAGGATATCAAACATGAATAATAACAATGTCTATGCATCTTATAATGGCTCACAAAGAGGCTTTACCATTCGTGATTTTCAGTTAAATCAACTGTCTTTTGTTGGTACAGATTTTAACTTCAGTGGTATTGCTGCAGGCCCTAACAATGATGTGTATTTAACTTCAAATAATCATATATTTCACTATGATAACAGCGGCAAGTTAATTAAGGATATGACCTTTCCTGATGGTGGCATCAATTATACCAGTGTTATTGTTAAAGGCGACAGAGTGTATGCTGCTTATGAAGGTTCTCAATTAGGTGTTACTGTTCGTGATTTAAATCTGAATCAGTTGTCTTATTTTAATACTGGGATAAAAGCCAATGGTATTGCTGCAGGTCCAAATGACGATGTATATGTAGCTGCTGGTAACCATATTTATCATTACAAGACAGATGGTACATTGATAAAAGATATGGAGTTTCCCATCAGCTCTATTAATTACACTGATGTTACCGTTATCGGTGATCGAGTTTATGCATCATATAATGGTTCTCAGGAAGGGTTTACCATACGTGATTTAGCACTTAATCAGTTATCTTATAAGAACACTGGCTTTAATATCAGTGGTATTGCTGCAGGGCCAAATAATGATTTGTACTTGTCTTCAGCTAATCATATTTATAATTACAACACTAACGGTACGCTTATTAAGGATATGACATTCCCTGATAGTAGGATTAATTACACAAGTGTATCAGTTATTTTCACAACACTGACATAAAACAGCCTATTGCTCATTGTTGGGTAAATGTTCTTTGGGGAAAAGGGGGCGTGAGTCAGCCTTTTCCCTATATATATGAGGTTATTACTTCATATTTTCCCAGCAGTATTTCGCTACAACCTCGTATATACCCAAAATGAAATAAATAGACTGATTAGCTTATATTACATAGTTTGCAAGCAGATATACTCCTGCATAGCCAACAGAGTATGCTCCCAACAAAGCCAGTCCATAACGAGCGTATTTGCCAAAAGTAAGGCCTGGTATTTTGGACATTGCTACTATACCTGCAGCAGAGCCGATAATGAGCAGTGAGCCTCCTACACCGACAGCGTAAGTTAATCCTAACCATTCTGCTTTAGTCATTGTAATACCAGACTTGAGTAGTGCAGCAGTAAGGGGAACGTTATCAATACAGGCAGATAGCAGCCCCATCAAATAGTTTGCTACCACTGGTGATACCAACGAGTACATCGATAGCAGTGATTCCAATACGTTTATCTCTTTCAGTGCCCCTACAAGTAATAAAATACCTAAGAAAAACAACAGAGCTTCGAACTCAATGGAGCGGATATATTCAAGAATAGGGTCATTTTCAATGTCATCATTGAAAAAGCGGGCAACCAGAAACATGATTGATAACCCAAACAGAAAAGTGAGTACGGGTGGTATCTGATAGGCAACATTCAGAATAATCGTCCCTACAATTGTCGAAAGAAATACACAGGCGATGATGATATCCACGCTGCGTACTTCAGTACGACGCTGTTGTACGGTAACTTCTCCTGACAGTCCCAGGCTTAATATTGTTGCCATAAACATAACGGCAACAAAGGAGGGCATGCTCAGCATTAATAAGTCTAATATTTCTACTTTACCTTGTAGGAATATCATCAGAGTGGTTACGTCACCAGTAATCAAGGCAACACCGCCGGAATTAACAGCAAAAACCAATAAGGCAGCAAACCGCAGGGTTTTTGCAGTATCCATGCGTAAGGAAAGAATCAGGGTGACGGAGACTAGCGTTGCAGTGATATTGTCGGCCAGGGAAGAAAAAATAAAACAAAACAGGCCCGTTAAAAATAACAGCTTTCGCTCAGAAACCTGCTTAGGGAGAAATAAGTAGATTAAGTTTTCAATCATTCCTTTTTTGTTGAGATAAGCAACAAAGGTCATCGCTGCGAGTAAGAAAAGCCAAAGGCTGGCTATTTCGGCAATATTGCTTTCCAGGCCATGAATAATAGCTTCCTGATTTTCAGGTCCCCCATGACTTGAAACAAACAGAAGAATCCAGGCTAGGGCGCCAAGAAAAAGGGTAATTTTGGCTTTATTGATATGTATTACTTCTTCCAGGACAACCCCTAGAAGGGCAAGCAGTGCTAAACCTATTACTGCATAGTGCAACCACATAACTACAGTTTCCTTTTTCTTATGTACGGGACATGGGGTATAAAAAGTAGATAGTTTAAACTAGCTTAGCCCTCGCTGTAATAATAGTTTTGTAGGGAGTAAGCCAGATAAAAGAATTGCCTACAGTTTATCTAGCTTGCCGCACCCAGTCAGGGTATCTACCTTTTAAGTAGCATTCCCAGAATCAAGGTGGAGGAGACAGTAATGTATACCAAAATTATGGTTCCCATTGACCTGACTCACCTGGACAAAATGGGTAAGGCATTACAGGCTGCTGCAGATCTTGCGAAGCTATATGGTGCTGAGGTCCACTATGTATCTGTCACGGGCTCATTGCCTAGCGAACTGGCACGTAACTCTGACGCTTTTGCTAAAAAACTGGATGAGTTTGTTGCTATGCAGAACAGCAGGTCTGGTGTGAAGGGACAGGCACATCCAATTACTGCTTCAGACCCAGTTGTAGATCTTGATAGGCTGTTGAGTGATGCAGGGGAGGCAATTGAAGCTGACCTAATTATTATGGCATCCCATGTCCCAGGTTTTTGGGAAAACCTTTTTCATGCACATGGTAACTATGTGGCTTCCCATGCCCATATGTCAGTATTTTTAGTCAGGTAATTAATTAGGATTTAGTAAGAGTCAGACGCAGAGCAAGCATGCAGCTTTCACTGCATGCACACTCGGCTTTGTTTTTATTTTATCTGTTATTGCGGATAGCAACTTAAGTAAAAAGACTTTCGAAAATATAGAAGAATAAAATTGCTAAGCCAGCACCGGCAGGTAAAGTGACTATCCAAGAAATAAAGATATTACCAATAACCCGTAAGTTAAGGGCGCCAATACCTCTAGCAAAGCCAACCCCTAATACCGCACCAACTAATGTGTGAGTGGTAGAGATAGGCAGGCCAGTACCGGATGCTAATACAACAGTGGTTGCAGCAGCTAACTCTGCAGCAAAACCACGACTTGGTGTCAGCTCAGTTATGTGTTTACCAATGGTTTGCATGACTCGGTAACCATAGGTAGCTAAACCAACCACAATACCTAAGCCACCCAGTAATAAAATCCACCAGGGCATACTGGTTTTGGATACAATTTCTCCACCAGACTTTACCACACCGACAACTGCTGCCAGCGGTCCTACGGCGTTAGCAACATCATTAGAACCATGGGCAAATGCCATGGCACAAGCAGTGAAAATCATCAGTACCCCAAATACCTTTTCCACACTGCTAAAGTGAAATTTTTCATCTGCTTTAGGGTCTTCTTTCACTTTGTTTAGTAGCGCTTTGCCAAGCAGCATAATTGCGATACCAACAAGCAGAGCAATGATTGCACTTTGGCCATAGTTGAGATCCAAACCAATATGTTTCAAACCCTTAACCAATGTGACCATGGCAATCATGAAGCCCACTAAAAACATGTAAATGGGCACATATTTTTTTGCATTTTGGAAGGGGTTGTCGGTGTTGAGAATAAGCCGCTGGACACTCATAAATATGCCAAAGGCGATGGTACCTGAGAGTAAGGGTGAGACTACCCAGCTGGCGGCAATGGTGCCAACTTTCCCCCAATTCACTACTTCAACAGAAATACCTACTGCGGCAAAGCCAACGATTGCACCAACAATCGAGTGAGTAGTAGAGACAGGCCAGCCAAACATGGTGGCGACCAATAGCCAAGTACCCGCTGCAAGCAAGGCTGCTAACATGCCGTATACGAGCAAATCAGGGTTAGCTAGTAGTTCTGGGGTGGATGGGTCGATAATGCCTTTACGAATTGTTGAGGTCACTGAGCCACCAGCCAGATAAGCACCAGCAAACTCAAAAATCATAGCAATTAAAATTGCTTGCTTTACTGTCAGTGCCTTAGAGCCAACTGATGTTCCCATCGCGTTAGCCACATCGTTGGCACCAACCCCCCAAGCCATGAAAAAGCCAAAAACGCAGGCCATACCCATAAATAGCAGGCCGTATTCAGCAATGATTTCCATTGTTTCTTTCCGGTGTTTTAGTGTTTAACGGGCAAGTAATAGTTGTAAGTGGCTACCTACTCTAGAGGCTCTGTCGGCAAGGTCCCCGATCCAGTCGATGATTTTATAAAGAAACATCACATCTACTGGAGGTAATTGTTTTTCTAATTGGAATAGTTTTGCTCTGATGGCAACTTGAATTTTGTCCGTATCACTTTCAATGGCATCCAGGTCTTCAATCATTTTTTCAACGATATCAACTTCTCTGCCGGAAAAGCCTGTTTCGACCAGCTCGTCTAATTCGCTCATGGCTTTCAGTGCTTGAGCCGAAGTGTCTACAGAGCGGGCTATATAATCTTTAAACTCTGGTTGCAGTTCAGCAGGAATAGACATTTGACGGCCTAGCATCAGCCCAGCAATGTCTTTTGCTCGGTTAGCAACTTTATCTTGTACTGTAATGATGTCTAATAAATCAGTACGAGGTACAGGCAGAAATAAACTTTTAGGCAATGATAAGCGGATTTCTTTTTTCAAAACGTCCGCTTCACCTTCCAGGTTGGCAATGTCTGCTTGAATTTTGGCAGCTTCTTCCCAGTTATCACTCATAGCCGCATTAATAAAAGGCACCAACTGTGTAGCACACTCGTGTACTTTAGCGATGTGCTGCTGAATTGGCCCTATCGGCGACCGCCCAAACATACTTGATAATAGGTTTTTTGCTGGCATTTTTACCGATTCCAGGATAAATGTCGGCGCAAGTATACGGAGACTAATCTGACATGACCACCCCTAAATGTCATCAAAACGAAGTAAATTTTACTGACTAGATAGCCGCAAATTGGCACCAAGTTTCAGCAGATATACTCATTCTTAAGCCATTAGTCATTTTTGTAAGAAGTGTTGAATGTTTCTATTAGCTATAAGAGGTTAATTAATATTCAGTATGGAGGTTTAGGTAACTCGGTCTGATAATTTGGTGGGTGATGGTTGAGACACATCAGGTCAATCAGACTTTGTTTGTGATAACTATCAAATATTGAGATTATTTATTAAAAGTTATACCTATTATCAGTCGAACTGATGGTGCTAAGCGATTTACCATTCAATAAAACCTGCTAAAAACTCGAAGAAGGAATAGAGCGAGCAAGATGGGAACTGAAACTGAAATCAAGCTGGCATTACAAGATACATCGCCAGAGCAAATCAAACAGGCTGCTTTTTTCAAGCAATATCAGTCTACACTAGTTGGTACTAAGCCTTTGATTAATATCTATTTTGATACATCAGCTGGAGACTTACACCAACATAAAATGGCATTAAGAATTCGTCAGTTAGCTGATGGCCAGCTTATTCAAACCCTGAAAACCCGTGGCAACAGTGTAGCAGGGTTATCCTCGCGGCAAGAGTGGGAATGGCCAATTCAAGAGAAAAAGCTGGATATAACATTGCTTAATGAGGTTTGGCCGCAGTCGCTTGCAGCTGATGTTAAAGAGCAGTTAGTGCCTGTGTTTGAAACCAACTTTGAGCGTACCACCTGGTTAGTGGAATGGCATCATGACAAAACGGTAGCAACTGTGGAGCTGGCATTAGACCAGGGCTTTGTCATCGCAGGTAGCAAAAGGGAGCCTATTAATGAGTTGGAGCTAGAACTGAAAACAGGTGATAAAACAGCTTTAATCAACCTGGCAGGGTTGCTGCAAAAACAGTTTTCATTACAACCGTATGATTTAAGTAAGGCAGAACGAGGTTACCAGTTGCTAGAGGCAGCAGCTGACCTTTAGTAAAAGTTTTTAACAGCAGTCGTTTTTAACGAAAATTTAAACTTGTTTTGTTTTCTGGACAGGATGAGTAATTCGGGCCATTTATTAAGGGTCTGTTGATGTTTGATCGAAGATGCGTGAGGCAAGTTGGAAAGCTTGCGGTAGCAACGTTAGTTTGTTGTAAGGTGCTACCTGAGGCTATTATTTTTGCTATGCAAGATGGAATGCGCGTTGAGTAGTGAGCTTCAGATAAATGTCAACAAGCCCTAATTTAAGTTTAGTATTCTTAATATGTTTAATGTGCAAGCAGCTACCAAACAACAGCCAGATCACTATATAGATTTACGTGGTGTACTCCGTGACCTGGTTCGAGATCATCGTTTATGTGATGAAGTCGCAGAAGAGCTACTATCGCGAAGGCGTTCGCCAGAACAGGCCAAGCTTCACCCCTTAGAGTATATTGCGAGCCAGAACTTGCGAGATGAAGCAAGAGAAGGTAAAGCACTAGATCTTGAGTGTTTAACCGAATGGCTGGCTATTAAGTCAGACCAGCGTCATTTTCATATTGATCCGCTGAAAATTGATGTGCCTTCTGTTACTAAACAAATGTCTCATGCGTTTGCCGAGCGACATCAGATCCTGGCTGTTGAGGTAGATGATGAAACGGTGACTATTGCCAGTGCTCAGCCTTTTGTACATGCCTGGGAAGAAAACCTGCGCCATGTGCTGCGGAAAGAAATTAAACGAGTTATTGCAAATCCTTCGGATATACGACGCTATACAGTAGAGTTTTACAAAATTGCCCAGTCGGTTTCTGGAGCTAGTGGCGATGCTTATGGAGGCTTCTTAACCAACTTCGAGCAAATGCTTGAGTTGGGCAATATGCAAGCTCCTGATGCGAATGACCAGCACATAGTGAATATTGTTGACTGGTTATTGCAGTATGCATTTGAGCAAAGAGCCAGTGATATTCATATTGAACCACGCCGGGAAAAAGGCCACTTACGTCTTAGAATCGATGGTGTACTTCACTATGTGTATGAGTTGCCAGCCCAGGTTATGGCGGCTGTAACCAGTCGGCTAAAAATTCTAGGCCGAATGGATGTGGCAGAAAAAAGACGCCCTCAAGATGGCCGTTTAAAAACCGTAAGTCCTGAAGGCAATGAAGTTGAATTGCGACTATCTACATTACCCACCGCTTTTGGTGAAAAGATGGTCATGCGGATTTTTGACCCTGATGTGTTGCTAAAAAGTTTTGGCGAGCTGGGGTTAATGAAAGAAGACAACCGTCGTTGGCATGATATGATCAGCCAACCAAATGGCATTGTTTTGGTCACAGGGCCAACAGGGTCAGGTAAAACGACAACGTTATACTCATCACTTAAAGAGCTGGCTACTGCGGAAGTGAATGTATGCACCATTGAAGACCCTATAGAAATGGTGGAGTCCAGCTTCAACCAGATGCAAGTGCAGCATAATATTGATTTAACCTTTGCCAGTGGTGTTCGGGCGTTGCTACGGCAAGATCCGGATATCATTATGATTGGTGAGATTCGAGACTTAGAAACGGCCGAAATGGCAATGCAAGCAGCACTGACTGGGCACTTGGTTTTATCCACCTTGCATACTAATGATGCACCTTCAGCAATCACTCGACTGCTTGAGCTAGGGGTGCCAGCCTATATGATTAAAGCCACGGTAATTGGCGTAATGGCTCAGCGTTTGGTGAGAACTTTATGTCCAAATTGCAAAAAAGAAGGACAAGTGGATGAGTCTGAATGGCAGGCATTAACTCGGCCCTGGTCTGCACCAATGCCTAAGTCGGCCTGTCAACCCGCTGGCTGTTTGGACTGTCGTGAAACGGGGTTTCGAGGTCGATTAGGTGTGTATGAAATTATGCCTCTATCTGAAAACCTTAAGCATGTAATTGAAGACAGTTGTGATGTGCAAGACATCAGGCGCCAAGCTTATAAAGATGGAATGCGTAGTTTACGAGTAAGTGGTGCCCAAAAAGTTGCCAGTGGTTTAACCACTATTAGTGAAGTTATTCGGGTAACACCCGCAGTAGAACGGATGAAATAGCGGGCTTTACCTTTATAGCAAACGTTGCCTTTGTGGATAGTATTGCATTCAACACTGCTTTTAATAGAAAACTCTTAATGTAGTCAGGGGAGTAGTATGGAATCATTATATGTAATTGGTACCGTTATTTTTTTCCTGTTAGTACTGGTTTTTATGGGGGTGAAGTCAGTACCCCAGGGTTATCAGTGGACGGTGGAGCGGTTCGGTCGATTTACCCGGTCACTGACGCCAGGGTTAAACATCATTATTCCATTGATTGACCGCGTTGGCCACAAAATGAATATGATGGAGACCGTGCTAGATATTGCTCCTCAAGAAGTGATTAGCTCTGATAATGCGATGGTCACTATCGATGCAGTTTGCTTCTATCAAGTGGTTAATGCTGCTCAGGCATCTTATGAAGTGAATAATTTAGAGCGTGCGATCGCTAATTTGGTGGTGACCAATATCAGAACGGTTTTAGGGTCAATGGAACTGGATGGTATTCTGTCTCAGCGGGATCAAATTAATGAGCGGTTATTGAGAATCGTTGATGAAGCTACCAACCCTTGGGGGGTGAAAGTCACTCGGGTTGAAATTAAAGACATTACGCCGCCGGCAGACTTGGTTGAGGCAATGGCTAACCAAATGAAAGCGGAGCGGGAGAAACGGGCTGCAATTCTTGAAGCAGAAGGCTTACGGCAGGCGGAAATTTTAAAAGCAGAAGGTGAAAAGCAGGGTGAAATTCTTAAAGCTGAGGGTGAGCGTCAGGCAGCATTTTTAGAGGCTGAAGCAAGAGAAAGAGCGGCTGAAGCAGAAGCAAAAGCTACTCAAATGGTATCTGTTGCAATAGCTGAGGGAGACATTAATGCAGTCAACTACTTTGTGGCACAAAAATATGTTGAGGCATTAGGCCAGCTGACTGCGTCAGATAACAGTAAGATTATTATGATGCCTTTAGAAGCAAGTAGTGTCGTGGGCTCTGTTGCAGGCATTACTGAAATTGTTAAGTCTGTTGATAGGAAATAGCTTTGTTAGAGTTAGTTGAAGCCCTTAATTTCTGGTTTTGGTTTGGCTTAGGTTTCTTATTGTTAGCAGCTGAAGTATTTGGTACTGGTGGCTACTTTCTGTGGATTGGCATAGCGGCCATTGTTGTAGGTATTATCAAGTGGCTGGTACCAGAGTTTAGCTGGCAGTGGCAGCTGTTGGTTTTTGCCATTCTATCAGTAGTGACTGCTTTGGGCTGGTGGCGATTTCTGAAAGTCAATCCACAAAGTACTGAGCAGCCACTACTTAATCAACGTGGCCAGCAGCATGTGGGACGAGTCACAATATTAGTTGATGATATCAGTAGTGGCCGTGGACGAGTTCGACTGGATGACAGTTACTGGCAAGTGTCAGGGGAGGATATGCCAGCAGGTACCCAGGTAAAAGTAGTGGGTATAGATAACCTGGTTTTAAAGGTTGAGAGAATTAGCACATAATTTGACCTGCTGCTTTGACACAGTGATGCGATAATAGCAGTAAGGAGCTTATCAATGGGTGCTGCCAACCAAGGATATTTATACTAAGGTGAAAGCAGGCGCTGTTTGATAGCCTCATAACAAGGGCCCTATAGGATATATCTGCAAAGGCCCAACTAAATAAGATGCAGTTTAGAAATGGCCGCTGGGGGGCCTGTTAACTTTTCATGTGCATGACTTATAAGGGTTGTCATGGGAAAAGGTATTGATGGAACAGCCTGAGCCGAAACTGCATAACACACACCCAATGGGATGGAAAATACAGGTGAGGTAGTGATGAGACTGTATAACAGAAACTGTGGGAACAAACTAAGGATGCTAAAACTAAGCGCAATTGCTTTTACTGCAATGTTTAGCTGGTCTGTTCAAGGGGCAAACTTACCAGCAGAGATAGAAGTGGACAGGTATATCCTTGCCGCTGAAAAACACATTAACAATCAAGAATTTTCCCAAGCAGAAGACTATTTGCAACGGGCGGTTACTTTGCAAGTAAGTACGCCTGATAAGTTTTATTTTTTATATGGGCAGGTATTACTGCGTAATGGTAAGTTATCCCAGGCTCAGGAGAATCTTGAGCGTTACCTGACAAAAGCTGGTAAGGAAGGTGAGTTTTACCAGCAGGCATTAGCACTTTATACCGAAGCAGAAGAAAAACTTGTAGTAAAGGCTAAGGCCAGCCAACCTACCAGTAAAATTCCGGTTGATGCTATTAAAGCCGGGCCAAGTAAGTCTGAAAAGATGGTTACCTCGCTGAAAAAACTGTATTTAACCGAAAATGATGAAGAAGCACTACTAAGACACATAAATGCTATTTTAAATAATTATGCAGTACGTACCGGTAAGCTAATTAATTTAAATAAAGAAGCTGATTTAATTTATTCGGTTACCACAAATAAACAGGGTGAATTGTTTGTTACTCGCCGAAGCTCACTAGCGGCGGATGCAAACAAACGTTTTTCAAGCTCTAGACTATCAGTTTATGGTGTAGACCCATTTGTTGATTATAAATGTTCGCAAGTAGAAAAGGTGTGCTGGTTAAAGCATCCGGTTGACGGTCAACGTTGGTTGGTTATTAGAAAAGATAATCAAGCAATTAAAGATTTAGCGCAAACAATGACAGCGTTATTAAGGACCAAGCAAAAGTAAATTAATAAACCCAACAAAAAAGCCGCTTAAAAAGCGGCTTTTTTGTTACCTCAAATAAAGTAATGTGACTACTTGGCTCTGGCTTTTAATATTAAGTTAGAAAAACCTTGCTCGGCTTTAATACCAATATACCAAACGCCAGCGGTTGGATAGTCTATACGACAGTACTCACCATTGCTTGCTTTGGCTGAGGTGCAGGCACTGCTGCTTTCGTTAGGTAGAGTGCCTGTACTGATAAATAAGTTGGCATTACCATTACCTCTCCCTGTTTGAACCTCTAACATTTTTGTATTAGCCGGTACATTTATTGTGTAATACAGCCAGTCACCTGCTTTAGCTGCTAATTGCTTAAACGCAAACTGTTGTCCATTAGGTATCTTGCTGGCATGTTTATTATTGTCGGGCCAATTAGGTTTGGGCCAGTCAGGCCAGTTGGGAGGCTTAGGCCAGTTTGGATCATTTGGTGGTTTACATGGACCATCGGGTGGTACTGGATCATCGCCATCACCTGGAGGTGGGGGAGGAGGTGGTTGAGGGTTGTCATCATCTCCAGGAGGCTTAGGCCAGTCTGGGTCATCATCACCTGGTGGTGTGGGTGGTGGTGGAGGTGTATCATCGTCCGGCCAATCAGGCCCATCGTTGTCATCCCCTGGGGGTGGAGGAGGAGGCGGATTATCATCATCTCCAGGAGGTTTTGGCCAGTCTGGACCATCGTCATCTGGTTTATCAGGTGGGGGGACTGGAGGCACTGGTGGCTGCGGTGGGTTATCATCCCCTGGTGGTTGGCTGTTGCCTAAAGGAACATACTTTTTCACCCACTCATAATAGTTAGCAGCTTTAGTATAAACGCCTGGATAGCCTGGTCGAGCACAACCTTTTCCCCAACTCACGATGCCAATTTGATAAACTTTATCATACCATTTAATAAATAAAGGGCCGCCGCTGTCGCCTTGGCAAGAGTCTTTGCCGCCTTGTTTGTAGCCGGCACAGACCATATTGTCAGTAATACCTCTATAGGCACGGTTACACTCTTGCTTGCTGACAACAGGAACATCAACTTCCATTAATTTATTGGAAAGCATGATATTCTGTCGTGTATTACCCCAGCCTGCTACCGTTACTTTGGTACCTGGTTTGATTGCATTATGATAAACATTGGTATCAGCTAGATTAATAGGGGTAATATTTAAACTGCTACTTACTGGGCGTTGTAATTTAATTAGTGCTATATCATGATCATTGTTGCGTGAATTATATTGTGGATGAATAATGGCTTTTTCTGCTCTAATAACTTCGCCTTTATTTGTGGTTCGATCATAACGGCCAACAGTTACTCTGGTACCTGCTCTGGGAGAGCAGTGAGCAGCTGTAAGCACCCATTGTTTATTGAGCAAGCTGCCACCACAGCCACCTAGCCAAACCATCCATTTACGCTCCTCAAAATTAGAGGGGCGGCCACCAACAATTTCATGTGTGTTATTGTTGAAGTCAGGTGGTGTATAATTATCATTTGGTTGAAGAAGGTTTTCACTATTTGCATGAGCAAAGCCTGTTACAGCTAAAAAAAGGCTGCTTAGCATAAATAGTGGTACGCTATTTTGCTTATTCATTACAAAATCCTGATAAAAAGTACTATTCTCATTTTTGTTTTATGGGTGAACTGATTAACTCATTGAATTTACGATAAAAGCTTGTATGCTTTGTTAAAAAGCATAGCGCTATATTGATAGTTAAATTGATATTTAATCCACTAAATTTGTCTTATATGAGTTTTAATTTAATTATTGAAAGCAATGCCTGGTTATTTTTTAAAAGAAACTAAAATAAAATTTGATCTCAAGGGTTGTTTAATATTTGATCCACTATACTGTATAGTTTGTTGATAATGGGGTGAGCCAATTGTTTTAAATTAGAGGTGCCCTTGAGTATTGGAAGAAAGACTTGTTTGCTATCTATGAGCAAGGTCTATTACCGAGTAGATATAGGTCGCGTATAGGCTGTGAATAATACTACAGCTTGTTAATACACCTAAAGTGAAATCCCTAGATGTGCGAAAATTCGCTTTTTAGTGTTGCTTTCCTTTTTATACTCGCTTCCAGTTAATACTGTCGTTGATTTGCATTTAATTTTGAAGGTGCTTTATAAAGTCTGAATGGCTAAATGCTTTTGTAACTAGGTATTCATTCATCGCTTCTTTAAATAAAAACGGCTGAATTGAGTGTATGTTACGGCTTAATGTTTGGTAGCTCAAATTTTTGTTTAGTGATTATTTTTTTTGACGAGTGAGTTGCCATATACCCAAAGCGTAGAGTGCGTAAAGTGTAGGGTATAGCAAGAAAAAGTAAGGTGCTTTTTGATAAAGACTAATCTTTTAAAGTGCTGTAGGCTGCTGAATCCATTAATGCAGGCCTTCTTATTTTTTATGCTAAATGATTTTCTCATATAAGCCCTTTTTAGAGGAAAAAATTATGAAAGGTTCAAAGCTATTCCTTGGTGTTGGTGCTGTAGTGGTTGGTATTGGTGCAACCGTAATGATGATGCCTTCTGAGCAACGTAGCAATCAGCCAGTGAGTCAACCGGTTGAGTCTGCAGGTAGTGAAACCAACGAGCCAGTGCAAACTAATACTCAAGCGGTAGCGGCAATCCCTGCGACAGAAGAAGTTGTGAATGATGTTGCTGCTTCAGAGCCAGCTGAAATACCATTACCAGAACCAGCTCCAGCCTTACCTGAAGTAGACCCTAATGAAGTTACCAGTATGTGGCAGGCCTCAGAACAGGAACAAACAGTTGATGAAAATGGCATTCCAACAACCCATTTGCAGGTTAATCCACAGTTAATTAGCTCGTTGCAATTGGGACAAACCCTTGAGTTTGAAGTGCCAGCATTAAATCAGTCATATCAAGCAGAGCTTACTACTACTCATAATCAGTTGGATGATGTGCATGTATTTAAAGGCAAAATAAATAATGGTTCTGAAAATGATAATGTGATTGTTACTCGTGGTGAAGTAGAAACTTATGTAACTGTATCTACTGGTGATGGTGTGTATTCAGTGCGCATTGATAATGCCTCGGGTAAAGCCACCATGATTAGTGAAGATGATATTGCAAAAACAATCACTAATTTTAATGATGCAATCCCAGCACCAGAAGTACCAGTTGAGCCGCCAAAAGATCGTAGTTAATCCTGCTATTTAAAAAGAAAAGCTTTGCTAATAATAGGAGTTTGGTTGCATGTACTCACAAAGTAGACAGGCGTTGATTGGCTTGAGTTTGGCTGTGTCATCATTAATTACCGGGCAGGCACTGGCAACAACGACTGTCGATGTGATGCTGTTATATACCCCTGAAGCAGCAAGCAAAGTTAAAGATATGAATGCTCATATTACTAACTTGGTTGAGTATGCAAACCAAAGCTATCGTAATAGTGATGTTGACATAAAACTGAGAGTTGTCTACTCAGGCCAAACAGAAGATGCATTGGGGAATGTATCCAGCAGTACCCTTAAAAAATTTACGGATGATCAAAAAATAGCAGGCTTACGTAAGCAATATGGCGCCGACTTGGTTACCTTAATTACTCTTCGTGAGAAAGATATTTGTGGTACGGCTTGGGTACCTAAAGGGAATGCAGAAACAGGTAAGTTTAATCGTAGTGCTAGTGGCTATGGTTTCAACGTTATTGGCGCAGAATGTGGATTGCTGGCTTATGTGCACCAGCTTGGTCATAACATGGGATTAGGGCATTCAGCTCAAAATGAGAATCCTTCTGGTCGTGTTGGCGGTATTTTTCCTTGGGCCAGAGGGCATGGGGTAAATGGGTTATTTACAACTATCATGGCTTACCCAAAAACCTTTAATGGAGCTAAGCACGTACAACAGTTTTCCAGTCCTACGCAAAATAAATGTAAGAATCAGCCCTGTGGAGTTGATAAAAATAGTGCTAATGGGGCTGATGCGGTTGAAAATCTAAAAGTAGTGGCGAGTCAAGTCGCTAGTTTTGTGGGGACGGTTAAACCGAATCCTGATGACGATAAAGAAAAGCCAAGTAAGCCAACAGAGCTTTTTGGTAAGGGCGATAAAGATGACAAAACAATAATGTTGAGCTGGAAGGATAACAGTAATAACGAAGAAAAATTTATTCTGCAACGTAAACTGAAGGAAAATAATGATTGGGCAAATTTGATTGAGTTGGAAGCAAATACTACCTCATATACAGATACAGCAGTGTTATTGGATAAGCATTATGATTATCGAGTAAAAGCTGTTAATGAGATGGGCGACTCTGACTATTCAAATATTGTGTCTGCAATTATTAAATCTAATGATAAGCCTGATGGTGGCTCTGGTGGGCCAGATTGTCCTGGTGGAGACGATAACCCAGATCCAGGTGATGATGATAAACCAAACACAGATCTTTGTAAGAAACCTCATATGGCTAATAACCTGATTGTAGAAGGTGACTTTAACAGTCTCAATCCTTGGAAGTCTTTCCACAACAGTAACGTGAGCTTAGAAAAAGTTGAGAAACAAAAATCTTGTGGTAAAGATAATATTTTATCCATTAAAAATCGTAAGGCATTTTATGATGGCGTTATTCAAGATATTACGGAAAAAGTAAAGCTTGATACTGAATACGAAATATCAGCAAAAATGCAGATAGATTCCAAGCAGCAAATTAGAGGCATGGCCCGAATAGCTCTAAAAATAACTGATGAAGTGGGTGTTCATTACCAGTATTTAGTCAATAAATCTATTACCAGTAATGAAATGAGCTTGGTGAAAAATAAGTTTAAAATTCAAGCATTAGGTGAATTGAAAAAGGTTCAGGTGTTATTGTTTGGTCCTAAAGCTGAGTATGCGCTGAATGTTGATGAAGTTAAGCTGGCCCAAGTCGGTGGAGAGCCCCCTAAACCAAATACAGACGTGTTCAATCATGACTTTGAACTAGGTTTACATGGCTGGATTCCTTTCTTTGGAGTTGATCAGGTCTCTCGCTCAAAAGAAGTAGCTGAAACTGGTCAGTACAGCTTGAAAGTGTCAGGGAGAAGTCACTGGTATTCAGGGCCTGCTTTGGATGTAAAAGGCTTGTTAGAAAGTGGTAAGCAATACCAATTTAACTTGAGTGCCAGGCAGGCAGCTGATCAGGCAAAAGAGCAGCTGATTGATATCCAGCTTTTTTATGTGGATGATGAGGGCTACCACTGGCATAGAGTTAAAACAGCTAAGTTACCAGTTGGTCAGCAGTGGACTAAGGTCTCGGGGGATTTGAGCTTCCAGGCAAAAGGCAATGTTAAATTTATTCACCTGTATCTGTTTGGCCCTGAGCCAGGTAATGACTTCTTCATTGATGACATCAGTGTAAAGAAAAAATAGTGTCAAATAGTGATACACCTGTTAAGTTTTGATAGTTGTGGGGTTTGGTACTAGTTTGTTGTGAGTAGACACCTATAGATAAGCGTTATTACCTATTTGTAACAATGTGTAATCACGCAAAAAAGCAAAGAGACCAAGGCCACAAGTGATAATTTTTTTGACAGCTGGGATTGAATCTTGTGCGTAGGTTCTCTTTTTTTTATTAAGTAGACTTCTATAATCAAGCCCAGTTACAAGGTAGATATTTATTTATATATTGATTGAGGTGGCAAATATGTTTGATAAAAACCTATTGAAAGCCTGTGCCATCATGCTGACAGCTGTATGCGCTGCCTTCATTTTGGGCACTAATGCTGAGAATGCTGACGACTATAAGGCTAATGCTCAACCCTCTGATCAGCATGTTATAGAGTTGTCAGTTAATCATGATTAGGCCTACATTCTAGTTATATGCTAGAGAGAAGGCCTTCTGATTACTCAGAGTTAAGGTCTTACTTCATTAACCTGATTAGAGCTTAACATTAAAAAATATCTTGTAGTTAAGTTGCTGTAAATAGATATAACTGTGTTTGCTTAACTTTCCCACCTATACACTTCGTGAATAATTCGATAACTACTATTTCACCCAGCCTCAGCTCTGCTCCCTATATATTTTCTAAGCTCTTCGAAGCTTGCTGTTGTAACGCTTGCTGAATATAAGAGAGAGCATTATTTAGCTCGCTTCTTAGGGGGTGACTCTAAAAGCTACTCGCTTTGGCTATGGGAGTGCGAGTCACTTTTTATTTTTAGTGATCAATAAATAATTGGTCGGCTCTAAATTATTGATCAGAGTCTAAGAATGCAGATTAGCAGATTTTAATAGTAAGAATTATGTAGTCTAATGCTAACTCACAAAGGCAATGTAAGTAGTTAAATTTACTGGCCAAGTAACTAATTGGCCGAATAGATAGCTGGTAAGATAGATTACTTTGGTAAGAATGACTATGGCATGTCTGGTAGATAATGGCATTAGTTTATAACTAAATTATGGATGTCATAATTAACAGACTCTTCTGCATAGTATAAAAGTAAGTGCTTATATATTTTTCTTGAAAATATATATCTACAAATTAAACCACGTTTGCTTGTCTACTAACTATTTACTCCAAACGTTAATATCCTGCAGTTTAAGGTTTACTATGTATGAACGCTAATGCTGACCATGGCGAGCTAACACTTTGCTCAACTAAGCAACATTGGAGTTCTAATATTGCACTTAAAGGATTATTAATTGGGCATTCAGGAAATACATCGAAACTGCTTGATAATATGGTTTGCCGTCTTGCCATGGATGCGCTGGTTTGTAATGAGCCGTTAATGGCTGCTGTGATGGTAAAGCGCTTTTTGCCAAATGTTATTTTAATCAGTGCTGACTTGCAGGGTATTACTTGTTTATCACTTATACAGCTGTTAAGAAGTGACCCTGTTGCTTCAAGTATACCCATCATAGTGATTAATGAGTGGAATGACCGCTATTTAGGGAAAATGGCAATCAGCTTGGGGGCTCAAGCATGTATTTCAGTACCTGTTGTTAGTCGTGAGTTCGTAACTACTATTCAGAAAGTGCTGTGTATTGAAAAAGTAGAACTAGGCCCCGTTGTTGGGTTGATAATTGATTCTGATAGAAGCCAGGCTGTGCTTACTAATTTGGTTAATCAGCTTGGTTATCAGGTTGAGGTAGTTAGGCTATCAGAAACACCGACCTCACTTGATATGATAAAAAGCAAAAAAGTATCTGCTTGGGTTATAGATGTTATAAGTGATAATAATTTTGACAATATTAATGCTATTATTGACACATTGCCAGTACCTGTGTTAGCAGGGCTTGACCATCCTCCTGAGAAAAATATTACTCTCTCCCGTGTTGACCTATTGAAGATAAGTAGATGGGAAACTAGAATAAAAAATAAACTCTCTGCTTTATTAAATTAGCCCTTTTTTTGTTATTTATTTGGGCACTTATCTCTTTGGGCTTATCGCACTTTCGTCCTCTTTAATTCTGAAACTGACTAGTCATTTTATGGTTATTGAGTTGTTGAATTATTCTTGTTTCGCGATCCTTTAAATCGATTTTTTGTGAGCTGGGTCTCTTTTTCAAATCAATCTCGACATTATAATTCGCCACACGTTAGTTGTTGTATAACCTAGTTAGTATGTACCACTAGTGACTTCCTTTAACGCGATTATTAGTAAAGGGAGAAAAAATATAGCAACTCTTGTTGTTTATCAAAAAAGCACAAGAAAACCAGCACTTAGCAACATATTCTATTACTTATAACCATGGGGAGACTGAATTTGATGTCTTGGAAGCTTGCTGCAGGCTCATTATGTGCTGTTGCAGGTATTGCTGTTGGCTTATGGGTTACTCAAAATAATGACCAGCAAGTCACCGCTGATCAAGTCAGTAATAATATTAGTCAGCAAGGCTTAAGCAAAAATCTTGATAAAGCTGAAAATACTGCTAAATCAGAAGAATTGGTTGAGTCAAGTAACTTGCCTGTACCAAAGAAAAAGCCACAACTGCCGAAACTAGATGGAACACCTGTAGTATTTTGGCAAGAAACTGGGCAGCAACAATCGGTTGATAAATTCGACATTCCTGTTGATCACCTACAAGTCGATCCATCTTATATTGAACAGATTCAGGTCGGTCAGGTACTTGAGTTTCCTATTCCAGAGTTAAATAAATCATTTATTACCAAACTGACTGATACAGCAAATTCGTTCAATGGTGTTCATGTGTGGACAGGCGTTATCGTGGATGGAGATCCTACAGAAAACGTCATTGTGACTAGAGGGAAGGTTCAAACTCACATAACTATTTCCACTCGTGAAGGCATTTATTCTGCCGTTGTGGATAATGGCTCAGGCGAAACTCAAATAATAAATGAAAATAATATTAAAGCTGCTGTTGATGAGCCTCCAGTAGCATCTAGCGGGAAATTACAAGCGCCGCAAGAGCGTTAATTAATAGACAACACTTTACACCTCATACAAGGGAGAGTCACCTGATGAAAGCATTTGGTAAATTTGTCCTTGCTAGCAGTAGCTTATTAACTGCAGCTGTTATGTCTATAAATGCAGCATATGCAAATACTCAAAAAACTGTAGTTGATGTAATGGTTTTATATACTGATGCTGCAACTAAAACTTATAAAGGGCGTGATATTGATGCACGAATTACGTCTTATATATCGTACGCGAATAAAGCATATGCCAATAGTAATGTTAATCTACAATTGCGTTTGGTGCATTCTGAGAAACTCAAAACTAATTATTATCAAACTGTAAATGGCTATAATTTAGATGGGTTTCGTGCAGATAGCTATGTACAAAAGTTAAGAAAAGAGCACGGTGCTGATATAGTTACATTAGTTAATTTAGCAGAGCGCACTAATGATGGTTATATAACTTGTGGGATAGGCTATGTGCCACAAGGTTATGTTTCTCGATATAACTCAGAAGGAAAATTCTATTATGGTGCTAGCTCCCAAGCTTATAACTTAGTAGGTGTTGACTGTGGTTATAATACCTTTGTCCATGAGTTGGGTCATAATATGGGGCTAGGCCATTCATTAAAACAAAAGAGTGTGGGTGGTGTATATAAGTGGGGGCGTGGCTATGGTGAACAGGGTAACTTCACTACAGTTATGGCGTATCCTTATGTATTTAGAGCAACTGGCCTGCAGCAATTTTCCAACCCAAGCCTGTATAAATGTAATGGACGTGCATGTGGTGTGGAAAAAACGTCATACAATGGTGCAGACTCTTCAGAAAATCTAAATGAATTAGCTAAGCAAATTTCTGAGTTTATGCCAACAAAGCATCCATTAGAGACTGATCCAGGTGAAACTACCCCAGAAACCAACCCAGGTTCTGGTAATGGTGAGACTGGCACGGGCGGTGCTCAGCCAACCACTCCAGAACTTTGTAAAAAGTCTCATATGGAGAAAAATTTATTATCGCAAGGAGATTTTAACGAAATAAGTGATTGGTCTATGTTTAGGCATGGGGGGTACCTAGAGCAAATTTCTAAAGTAACTAGCTGTGGCCAAGATTATCGACTACAGGTTAGAAATAGACCATATTTTTACTCGGGCCCTATGCAGGATGTGACTGATAAAGTTAAAAAGGGCTATGAGTATGAAGTAAGTGCAAAAATCAAACTGGTTGGTGATGATCGATATACCATTCGGGATGATGCACAAATTACCCTTGAAATTAATGGTGGCCAGAGCTTTCAGTATTTAGCGGATGCTTCTGTTACTAATAAAGAGTTCACCACACTAAAGAAAAAGTTCAAATTAACGTCAAGGGCCGTTGTTGAGAAATTAAAATTATTTGCTTACGGTCCACAAGCAAATCGTGACTTTATTATTGATGAATTTAAGCTGGTAGAAGTTACCAAGCCAGTAACACCCAATAATCCAATTGCATTTGAAGAAAGCTTTGAAAATTGGAATTATGAGGCAATTAGCTTAGATAGCGGCTTTTATAGAACAAGCTACCATGCATCTAAAGGTCGTTATAGCCTAAGAAGTTATAATCGTAATGCTTGGTATTATGGACCTGGTGTGGATGTTACGGGGCATGTTGAAGCGAACAAGTCTTATCAAGTGTCAGCCGATGTGAAGCTGGATAATTATCGTGGTACAGCTCAACCAGTTTCTCTATACCTGCTGTATACAGACAAAAACAACCCTCGTCGTAACTACTGGCATCGTATTGCTCGTAAAGTAGTGACTCATAGTCAGTGGTTTACTTTATCTGGTACGCTTAATGCCAAAGGTTCCCAGTTTGTTGATGCTAAACTGGTGGTTATTGGCCCAGACCGAGGTGTAGAGTTTAATATTGATAATATAAAAGTTGTGAAATAAAAGTTGTATTAATAGCATAAAAAAAGCGGCTAATAGCCGCTTTTTTTATGACTAAATTATGAAGGTGGGTTTTTTTGTGATTTCTGTTTGGTATTTTTTATGAGGGTGGTCTCATGGGAAAACTATCGCGACAGTGACTTTATAGTGACAGGCTAAAATTCAAACTATCTGTCAACTAAAATATGTTAAGGAGTGACATATGGATAGCTTGAGTTTTTATAGGTTTTTTCATATCAGTACTATCGCAATAAGTGTATTAGCAGCTAATGCAAACGCTGCAATTGAAAAAGTTGATTTAACAAATTTCGAATTAAATAAAGCAATTAACCTATCACAAAGTCAGCAGATTACCACTATTTTAGGTATGTCCAATAATGAACGAGTAGAGCTGGTAAATCAGGTTTTACTTAAATCAGGAAAGTCGATTAGTCGTTTCCAACAACAATATCATAACATTCCAATTTGGGGGCTAACCCTTACATTAATTCGTTCTGCAAATGGAGCTTATGAGCGTTTTTCTGGTTTTCAAGTGATAGGCCTGGATGACCTATCGTTAAGCTTACGTCCCAACTTAGATGAATCTCAAATAAAGTTTATTGCAAAGCAGTATATGGGAGTCAGCCATTTATCAGCATTAAAGCTTGAAAATCAACAACAGGCATTATTTATCTATCTTGAAGATGATGAGCCTAAGTTGGTTTATGAGGTTTCATACTATACAGATGCTTTAGGCTTTCCATCCCGGCCTTTTTTTATAATTGATGCTCACACGGGAGAAGTTATTGATCACTGGGAAGGTTTGGCTCATGGAAAAAAAGCAACAGGACCAGGCGGTAATAGAAATACAGGTAAATACTATTATGGTAAGGATTTTGATCACTTGGATGTCGATGATCAATGTCGAATGGAAAATACTAACGTAAAAACCATTAACCTTAATCATGCAACCAGTGGTGGCTCTGTTCATCGATTTAACTGCCCTGAAAATACGGTAAAGGAAATTAATGGTGCATATTCACCGCTGAACGATGCGCATTATTTTGGCGGGGTTGTATTTAAGCTATATAACGATTGGTATGGAGTTAAACCGTTAAAAACAAAATTAACATTAAGAGTGCATTACAGTAGAAATTATGAGAATGCATTCTGGAATGGCAGTTCGATGACCTTTGGTGATGGTCGTAATACCTTTTACCCTTTAACTGGATTGGATGTTGTTTCCCATGAGGTTAGCCATGGCTTTACTCAGTTTAATTCTAATTTGGTTTATCGTAATCAATCTGGCGGTATGAACGAAGCTTTTTCTGATATGGCTGGTGAAGCTGCTGAGTTTTTTATGAGAGGAAAGGTAGACTGGATTGTTGGAGCAGATATTACTAAAAGTGGTAAAGGAATTCGAAACTTCCCTAATCCTAGCAAGCATCGTGGTTCGATTGAGCATATTAAAGATTATCGTAGTGGAATGGATGTGCATCACTCTAGTGGTATTTTTAATAAAGCTTTTTATCAACTAGCAGAAGTGAAAGGCTGGGGCGTTCGCAAGGCTTTTGATGTAATGGTATTAGCCAATCAGGTTTTTTGGCAGAAAAATTCTACTTTTGAACAAGGTGCTTGTGATGTAATGAAAGCAGCAAAGCAAAAAGGGTATTCTGTTGCTGATGTAAAAACAGCGTTTAAAGTAGTTGGCTTGGGTGATAGTTGTAAGGTTGACCCACCTGATCCTACCGGGAAATATAAGAGTCTACAGGTGGGTACGGGCTATTGTTTGACTGCAGCAGGAGGCTCAATCACTGTATCATCCTGTAAAAATGGAAATAATCAACAATGGTTATTGGATGATAAAGGGTACTTAAAAGTTAAATCAGACAATAATTCATGCCTATCTGTAGGTGCTAATCCCAAGCGTGGGAGCCGAACAGTTTTAAGCTCGTGTAATTCACAAGATTATCAGCGTTGGCAGTTCAATGGTAATGTTATTCAAAATGCGAAGGATTCAAGTTTACGACTTACGAGTTGGGGGGCACGTAGTGGCGCAAGGGTAGGAGTTTGGACTTCTCTTAACAATCATCCAATCCAGCAATGGAGTTGGAAAAAGTAAAGGGGATCTCTAAAAAGCTCTCGTGAATGGCATAACCAGCTACACTTAATTTTAGTTATGCAAAGCGACTTGCTGGTGTAATCAGTAAGTTGCTTTTGTTTAATAATAATTATAAAAAATTGCAGTTAACTTTTTATCAACTCTATTTCACATGGAAGGTGAACCAATGAAAAAGTTTTTATTGCTAACAGGCTTAGCTAGTGCCTTAGCACTTGCTAGCTTTGCACAAGCAAATGAAAAGGTATGGGTAACTATTGGAAAAGATGGTTATGACTTGTTAAAGCAGCAAATGCCAGGTTTAATGCAAGATGAAAAATCATTTGACTTAGCTAATGATAAGGTAAGCTTGGTTAAAGTGCAGGAAAAACATTTACCACTATTAAGTATGTATATGCACAAGCAATTTAGGCGGTGTGGTGGTTATATGGTGCATGAGAATGAGCAAGCGGCTTATGCTTCTATCCAAGCATTTATGGATAATAGGCCTCAAGCATTGATTGATTATAAGATTGACCAGCAAAGTATTATTAATCCTTTATTACCTCAAATTAAAGAGTCTGAAATTAGAAGCTTTATTATCGAACTGTCTGAATATAATAACCGTTATTATCGTAGCAGTACTGGTGTCAATGCTGCAAAACGTATTCGTGACAAATGGGCTGAGTTAAGTGCGGGCCGATCCGATGTATCAGTTGAGCTGTATAATCACAACAGTTGGAATCAGGACTCTGTCGTGATGACAATACAAGGGAATGAATTAGCTGACGAAATCGTTGTAGTCGGTGGGCACTTAGACTCAATTAATCAATACAGTAGTGATCGAATTAATGCCCGTGCACCAGGGGCTGACGATAATGCATCAGGTATCTCTACGATTACAGAAGTGATTCGAGTTTTAATGAATAATGACTACAAGCCTAGTAGAACCTTAAAATTTATGGGGTATGCGGCAGAAGAAGTAGGTTTGAAGGGGTCTCAAGAAATTGCTAAAGCTCATAAAAACCAAGGGAAAAATGTGGTTGGTGTGCTGCAATTGGATATGACCAACTATCAGGGAGATGCGGTTGATGCGGCAATTATTACTGATTATACCAATAGTGCACAGAATAACTTTTTCAAAGAGGTCGCAAATTATTATGCACCTGAATTAAATATTGGTACTACTCAATGTGGCTATGCTTGCTCTGATCATGCCTCTTGGCATAACCAAGGCTTCCCAGCTACCATGCCATCAGAAGCACCTTTTGGTAAGCATAACCAAGCATTACATACTACAGGTGATACCATTAGTAAATCTGGTAACAATGCGAACCATGCTTATAAGTTTGCCAAAATGGCTACATCATTTGCTGTGGAAATGGCCAAAACCGCAGGCTCTGATCCTGACCCCGATCCAGGTGACTTTAAACAATTAAAATCAGTCACAGGTTATTGTTTGTCTGTTAATACATCTAACCAGGCAGAGCTGGCTAACTGTGCCACTAATAAAAAGCAACTATGGCAACATGATGACCAAGGTCGGTTAAAGCATAAATCAGGCAACTGTTTAGCGGTAAGTGATATAGCGAGTCGGGGTGATCGTGCTGTATTAAAAAGCTGTGATAGTGGTAAAGGGCAAAAATGGAAAATCGAAGGTCAGCGGGTAGTTAGCGAAGCTGGTGATAACTTATTATTAACTGCATGGGGGCGTAGTGCAGGAGTTAAAGTAGGGGTCTGGAGTTCACTGTTTGGGCATCCTATTCAAAGTTGGGATTGGAAATAAATATATCCTTCGCTGTGGGTATGTAGATTATATTGTTGGGTGTGTATATTTTGTCTTTAAATTAAAAAAGCCCCAAAGTTGGGGCTTTTTTGTAGGGTAAGCGTTTCGCAAGCTTACAGCAATAACTGCCGTATATCGCCTAATAAATCGCTTAAGATGGCTGTAAAGCGTGCTGCGTCGGCACCATTGATTGCCCTGTGGTCGTATGACAAACATAAAGGCAACATTAGGCGTGGCTCAAACTCTTTACCATTCCAAACCGGTTTCATGGACGATTTGGAAACCCCTAAAATACCCACTTCTGGTGTATTAACGATTGGGGTAAAGGCGGTGCCGCCGATACTACCTAAGCTGGAAATTGTAAAACAAGCGCCTTGCATTTCTGCGGGCGATAGTTTTTTCTCTTTAGCTTTGCCTGCCAATTCGATGGTTTCTTTAGCAAGTTCAACTAAGCCTTTTTTATCAGCATCGCGAATGACTGGTACTAATAAGCCATCTGGGGTATCAACTGCTATACCAATATGTACATAGTCTTTATAAACCAGCCCATCACCAGTAGCGTTTAGTGACGCATTAAAGTTTGGTAATGCTCTTAGTGCTTGGGCGCAAGCTTTTACTAAGAAGGGAAGGGGCGTCATTTTTACTCCCTTCGCCTTTTGTGCTTGCCTAAAGGCTTCCAGTTCGCTGATGTCAGCTTCGTCAAATTGGGTAACATGAGGTACGTTTAACCAAGCACGATGCAGGTTGAATCCACCCACTTTGCGCAGCCGTGACATTGGCTCTTCACGAACAGGCCCAAACTGTGAGAAGTCAACGGCTGGCACTTCAGGAATACCGGCACCACCAGTAGCACCAGTAGGTTGGGCTTTCGCTTTTTTCAGCTGCTCGCTAACGTAGGCTTGCACATCTTCTTTAAGAATTCGGCTACGTGGGCCAGAGCCTTTAACCAGTGACAAATCCACTCCAAATTCACGGGCCAGTTTTCTAACGGCTGGACCAGCATGAACATTTTGGCTTGGCTTATCTAATGTCGCAGATTTTTGTGGTTGTGGTGCAGCTGCTTGTGGTGCTTGAGCTGGCGCAGCTGTTGGCGCAGGCGCAGCGGATTGCTCTGCCACTGGTGGTGCTGCAGACGTGGTTTCCAGCTCTAAGATTAGGTCGCCCATGGAAACCGTATCGCCTTCTTTCACTTTCAGGCTTTTGACGATACCTGCTTTAGGAGCAGGAAATTCCATGGTGGCTTTATCAGACTCAAGCACGATGATTGAGTCTTCTTCAGCAATCTCATCACCTTCTTTTACGCATACTTCGATGACAGGCACGTTTTCACTGCCAATATCAGGCACGGTAATTGGCTCAATGGCTGAAGCAGTTGGTGCTTGAGCAGCAGGTTGCTGTGTTGGGGCTGGCTCTGCTGTAGCGGTTTCTTCTGCAGCAGGAGCAGGTTCCGCTGGTGCTTCAGTAGCACCTTCTGCGGCCAGGGCCACAATTTCACTGCCTTCAGAGACTTTGTCACCTACTTGCACTAATAGCTTTTGGATTGTTCCTGCTTTGGGGCAGGGAATTTCCATGGTGGCTTTGTCAGACTCAAGCACAATTAGTGAGTCTTCTTCTGCAACTGTATCGCCAGCTTGGACGCATACTTCGATAATTTCAACGTCTTCGCTACCACCAATATCGGGGACTTTAATGATTTCTTCTGACATAGTTTACCCTTTAATCTACTGACACCTATTGGTTAGCAATACAGTGGATTGGTTTTGGTTGGATCGATGTTGAACTTCTTCATTGCATCAATTAACACTTTGCTATCGACTTTGCCTTCTTCTTTTAAGGCATGTAAGGCAGCAACAGTGATGTAGTAACGGTCAACCTCGAAGAATTCACGCAGTTTTTGTCTAGAGTCACTGCGACCAAAACCGTCGGTGCCAAGGGTGATATAAGTAGTTGGAACAAAGTCACGAATCTGATCTGCATACAACTTCATGTAGTCCGTTGCAGCAATGACAGGACCCTGGCGATTAGTAAAACACTCAGTGACATAGGGCACTCTTTGTTCTGCATCAGGGTTTAGCATGTTCCAGCGCTTAGCATCCAGTCCTTCGCGACGTAGTTCATTGAAGCTAGTGGCGCTCCAGATATCAGATTCCACTTTATATTCTTTACGTAAAATATCAGCAGCAGCGCGTACTTCTTCTAGAATAGTGCCGCAGCCAACTAACTGAACCTTAAGCTTGGCTTTCTTAGAGTTTTGCTCAAAGCAATATAGACCCTTGATAATACCTTGAATAACTTCTTCGCCTTCAGGTAGGGCTGGCTGCTTGTAATTTTCATTCATAGTAGTGATGTAATAGAACACACTTTCTTGTTCTTCATACATCCGGCGTAAGCCGTCTTGAATGATGACAGCTAGTTCATAGCCATAAGTTGGGTCGTAGCTGACACAGTTTGGAATAGTGGAAGCCAGGATATGACTGTGACCATCCTGGTGCTGTAGACCTTCACCATTGAGGGTGGTTCTACCAGCGGTAGCGCCAATTAAAAAACCGCGAGCTTGAATATCACCTGATGCCCAAGCTAAATCGCCAGTTCGCTGGAAGCCGAACATTGAGTAGAAGGCGTAGAAAGGAATCATCGGTGTATTGTTGAAGCTATAAGAGGTACCTGCTGCAATCCAGGCGGCATGAGAGCCGGCTTCGTTGATACCTTCCTGAAGGATCTGACCTTTTTTGTCCTCTTTGTAGAACATCACTTGGTCAGAATCCATTGGTGTATACAGCTGGCCCTTAGATGAGTAGATACCTAGCTGACGGAACATACCTTCCATACCAAAGGTACGGGCTTCATCAGGTACAATCGGTACAACGTTTTTACCGAAGTTTTTATCCTTAACCAGAGCACCTAAAATTCTGACGAAAGCCATGGTGGTGGAAATTTCACGTTCACCGCTGCCTTTGGTTACTGCTTCGAACGCTTTTAAATCAGGTGCAGCTAATGACGTAGAGCGTGTTCTGCGTTGAGGTACATAACCGCCTAAAGACTCACGGCGCTTGCGCATGTAAACCATTTCCGGGCTGTCTGCGTCTGGGCGGTAGTAAGGCACTTTTTCCAAGTCATCATCTTTAACAGGGATATCAAAGCGATCTCGGAATAACTTCAGGTCTTCTAATGCTAGCTTCTTAACTGAGTGAGTAATGTTGGCAGAAGCTGATGAACCGGTAGCATAACCTTTAACGGTTTTGGCTAAGATCACTGTTGGCTGGCCAGTGTGATTTACCGCAGCATGATAAGCTGCATAGACTTTATATGGGTCATGACCACCGCGGTTTAACTTATAAATGTCGTCGTCAGAAAGGTGCTGAACCATATCCAATAGTTCTGGGTGCTTACCAAAGAAGTGCTCGCGTGTATAAGCACCGCCCTTGGCTTTGTAGTTTTGGTAGTCACCATCAACGCATTCATCCATCCGTTGTTGCATCAACCCATCTTTATCTTCAGCAAATAGTGGGTCCCAGTGACGGCCCCAAACTACTTTAATAACATTCCAGCCAGCACCACGGAACTGACCTTCTAGTTCTTGAATGATTTTGCCGTTACCACGGACAGGTCCATCAAGGCGTTGCAAGTTACAGTTCACTACGAAAATTAGGTTGTCGAGCTTTTCTCGACCAGCCAGGCCAATGGCGCCCATTGATTCTGGCTCGTCCATCTCACCATCGCCAAGGAAAGCCCAAACTTTACGGTTGTTAGCAGGAGCCATACCACGGTTATCAAGGTATTTCATAAAGTGCGCTTGATAGATGGCTTGTAGTGGTCCTAAGCCCATTGATACGGTTGGGAATTGCCAGAAGTCAGGCATTAACCATGGGTGAGGATAAGAGGATAAACCTTTGCCATCGACTTCTTGGCGGAAGTTGTCTAACTGGTCTTCAGTTAAGCGACCTTCTAAGAATGCACGACTGTAGATGCCTGGTGCAGTGTGGCCCTGGAAGTAAACTAAATCCCCTTCGGAGTCTTCCGTTGGGCCTTTAAAAAAGTAGTTGAAGCCAATGTCATAAAGAGTGGCGCTAGACTGGAAGCTGGAAATATGACCACCTAGGTCAGCATCACTTTTGTTAGCACGCATCACCATTGCCATGGCATTCCAACGAACAATAGAGCGAATCCGGCGCTCCATAAATAAATCGCCTGGCATTCTCGCTTCACGAGAAGAAGGGATACTATTGCGGTAAGGCGTAGTGATGGAATAGGGCAGTTGGGTACCAGCCCGGCTGGCATAACGGGCCAAACGAGTCAGTAAATAGTGGGCCCGGTCTTCCCCTTCTTTTTCTAGCACTGAATCCAGTGCCTCAAGCCACTCTTGGGTTTCTATTGGATCAACATCATTCTGCATATTCATTTGCTCCAGGTCAGAAGGGCCTTGAGATTAGGCGTATAATGATTATAGCCGCTACCCTTTTAGTGCCATTTTAAATAAGCATTAATAGGGCCTGTTGACATCTGTCTGAAGGGCTCTGCTGGCGGCTATAAGGCGGAAGGCGCGTGGTGTAGTAAGCTACATAAGTAACTGACAACGCTGCAAAGCAGAATAATAGCCCCAGCCCTCCGGGTTGTGGCTAAAAAAAGCCTCACTCTGTGTTGCTCGTCATTTATTTGGAGCAACCAAACTGCACTCCTCGCGCCTTGATTGAGGCTTTTTTAGTCACAACAGAGCGCATTCAGACAGATGTCAACAGGCCCTAACGGGTGGCTATTGTAATTGTTTATATGTAGTAATACTACACAGATTAACGGTTTTACCTGAGTTTTTCCGTTAGAAATGTAGTAAAGCTACAAAAAGCGTTTGAAAGTCAATGTTTAGTTTTGCTGTTAAGCCTTGATTTTTCTCGTATTAACGGATTTTAAAGAAAGCTAGCATTAAATAATAACTATCAGTTATGGTTTAGCTTTCATTGTATTGATATGTGTCAGTGTGGCAGGCCCTAAATAGTAACGAACAAAAAATGTTGCCAACTATCTGATTCATACCAAAGTCGCCTTTATAAAATTTTTATTAATTGGAAATCATGGACTTAGCAGCATTATCAGGGCTCCCAAGCATACTGCAAAATACCGTGCAAGGCTATTGGGAGCGCTTTAAAGAAACAGCGACGGCTCACCAGCTTGAGCAGAAGTTTACTTTATTTGATCAAGCTATTATGGAGCAGCTTTGCCAAGTTTGGGCTGTTAGTGACTATGTAGCGCAACAAAACTGCTGTAACCCTAAGCTGCTGTTTGAATTAATCGAGAATAACCGCTTTGCGAGCCCCATCAGTAAAAAGCAGTTAGCGTTATCACTTGCTCAACGTTTTGAACAGGTTTCAAGTGAAGCTGACTTACTCTGCACGCTTAGGCAGTTTCGGCATCAGGAGATGGTTACCATTGTTTGGCGGGATGTCACTGGTCAAGCCTCCTTAACTGAAACCATGTATCACCTGAGTGCTCTGGCAGATGTGTGTATCGACAGAGCTTATCGTTGGCTGTATCAAGATCTTACCCAAGGACTGGGAGTGCCTACGGGCAAAAAAGATAATAAGTCACAGCATATGGTCGTGCTAGGGATGGGTAAACTCGGTGCTTGTGAGCTTAATCTCTCTTCAGATATCGATTTGATATTTGCTTATCCTACCCAGGGGGATACCCAGGGTGGGCGTCGCTCGATTAGCAATCAGGAGTTTTTTGTTCGGCTTGGCCAGCGGCTGATTAAAGCGCTGGATACTGTGACAGCAGATGGCTTTGTGTTTCGAGTGGATATGCGACTTAGGCCTTATGGGCAAAGTGGCGCCTTAGCCCTTAGTTTTGGAGCAATGGAGCAATACTACGAAGACCAGGGGCGAGATTGGGAGCGTTATGCGCTGATTAAAGCCCGAGTCGTTGGCGGCGACCCACGTCAAGGTCGTAACCTGCTAGAGAGACTAAAGCCATTTGTTTATCGCCGCTATCTTGATTTTAGTGCGGTCGATGCGTTGCGCGATATGAAACAGCTAATTCAACGGCAGGTGCGCCGCAAAGGCATGGAGACAAATATCAAGCTGGGCCCAGGAGGAATACGAGAGATTGAGTTTATTGCCCAGGCGTTCCAGTTGATTCATGGGGGGCGAGACCGAGCCCTTCAGCAACATGCGCTACTAAAGGTGTTAGATGTTATAGAAGGTGAAGGCTATTTGCCAGTGCAGGTGGTTACTGAGCTCAGGGCGGCTTACCAATTTCTCCGCCGACTAGAGCACTTTATTCAAGCTCAGGCTGATCAGCAAAGTCAGACTTTACCAAGCTCGTCAGTCAAGCAGCAGCAACTGGCTTTAGCGATGTGCTATCAGCATTGGAAGGAGCTGAATAAACAGCTGGCACATCATCGCCAGCGAGTGAATTACCATTTTCAGCAAATGGTGGCAGATCCTCACAAGCCCACCTCAAGCCAACTTTCTGGTCAGGAAAGCTGGAAAGCTTATTGGATAGGCAGTGTCGACCAGGAAGAAGCGCACGAATTATTTACTAAACAGGGTTTTCAGCAGCCTGAAGAGGCTGACCGGCGACTGCGTGCTTTGCAAAATAGTCAGTCGATGAAACAGGCTCAGCGCACAGGAAAAGATCGCATCGATCAATTTATGCCTTTTATGTTGTCGATGGCTGCTGAGCAAGAATCGCCAGATGACTGTTTGCTCAATGTGCTGCCTTTTATTGAAAGTGTTTTGCGGCGAACCGCTTATTTGGTGCTACTGATAGAAAACCCTCATGCCTTAGAGCAGTTGCTCAAGCTTTGTGTGGCTAGCCCTTGGATTGCTGAAACCATTGCAAAGTATCCTATGTTGCTGGATGAGTTGTTGGATGTAGGGACTTTGTATTCACCACCAAATAAAGAGGAGCTAGCAGATGAGCTTAGACAGCAGTTGATGCGAATCCCTGAGGAAGATATTGAGCAGCAAATGGAAACCCTGCGGTACTTCAAACTTGCTCATGTGTTGCAAGTAGCTGCTTCTGAAGTTGCAGAAACTTTACCGCTCATGAAAGTGAGTGATTACTTGACTTGGATTGCTGAAGTAGTGCTGGATCAGGTGTTGCATATTGCTTATCAGTATCTAATTGCCAAGCATGGTTTGCCTGAGGGTTATCCTGACAAGAAAGCAGCTTTTACTATTCTTGGCTATGGTAAGGTGGGCGGCATTGAGTTGGGCCATAGCTCAGACCTGGATTTGGTCTTTATTTATGATGCGCCGCCAAATAGCATGACTGATGGCCCCAAACCTATTCAAAGTAGTATGTTTTACACCCGGCTTGGGCAGCGAATCATTCATATTTTTTCCACTCAAACCCCATCAGGCCAGCTTTATGAAGTAGATATGCGCTTGCGGCCGTCAGGGGCATCTGGGTTACTGGTTTCTTCTTTAAGTGCTTTTGAGCAGTATCAATTAAATCAAGCTTGGACCTGGGAACACCAGGCTCTGGTACGGGCCAGGTCACTCGCGGGCAGTAAAAGACTGGCAAAAGACTTTTCGGCCATTAGAGCCAAGGTGCTGGGTGAGCCAAGAGAGCTAACCAAGCTAAGGCAAGAAATTATCGAAATGCGCCAGAAAATGCGGGATAGCTTAGCCACTAAAACCACTCAGGGAGGCATGGCTGATAACGCCTGGGAGGCTGAGCAACCGTTTGATCTCAAGCATGACTATGGCGGTATCGTTGACATTGAATTTGTGGTCCAATATGGAGTTCTAGCCTGGTCACACCAGTACCCGGAGCTACTTACGTATACCGATAATATTCGGGTGCTAGAAAAACTTGAGCAAACCGGCTTAATGACACCTGAAACTGCCGGTCTTTTCCGTGAAGCCTACAAGGCTTACCGGGCTGCCGCTCACCGTTTAGCCCTGCAAAAGCACGCGGGTGTAGTCAGCGGTGATACCTTTCATGAGTATCGTCGAGGAGTGATTGAGGTTTGGCAGCAGTGGCTAGAAAGCCCACTGCTGGCAAGCGAATAGGCTTTTTCTAAGCGTAAAAATCAACGAATAACTGAAAGTTGAAGGAGTCTCTAATGTCTATGGCCGATCGTGATGGATTGATTTGGTTTGATGGGGAAATGGTACCCTGGCGGGAGGCCAAAACCCACGTGCTTACTCATACCCTGCATTATGGGATGGGGGTGTTTGAAGGTGTCCGTGCTTATAGCACGCCTAATGGCCCTTGTATTTTCCGGCTAAAAGAACACACCGACCGGCTATTTAATAGTGCTCACATTCTTAATATGCATGTCCCTTTCAGTAAAGAACAACTTAATGAAGCTCAGCGTGCAGTAGTACGTGAAAATAAGCTGGATAGCGCTTATCTACGCCCGATGTGCTTTTATGGTTCTGAAGGAATGGGGCTGCGAGCTGATTCGTTACAAACCCATGTGATTGTTGCTGCCTGGGAATGGCCTTCTTATATGGCGCCAGAAGCAAAAGAGTTAGGCATCAAGATTCGTACTTCTTCTTATACTCGCCATCATGTCAACATTACCATGTGTAAGGCGAAAGCCAATGGTAATTACATTAACTCTATGCTGGCGTTAAAAGAAGCGCTGGACTGTGGTTGTGAAGAAGCATTGTTACTGGATAACGAAGGTTATGTTGCAGAAGGGAGTGGTGAAAATATCTTTATCGTCACTGATGGAGTTATCTATACCCCTGAGTTGACCTCCTGCTTAAAAGGGATTACCCGCGACACGATTATTCAGTTCGCTACTCAGCTTGGCTATCAAGTGGTTGAAAAACGGATTACCCGTGATGAAGTATACGTTGCGGATGAAGCCTTTTTCACTGGTACGGCAGCTGAAGTATTGCCGATTCGTGAGCATGATGGCCGTAAGATTGGTAGTGGTCGTCGTGGTCCAGTGACTGAAAAGCTCCAGCAAATGTATTTTGATCAAGTGACCGGTCAAAGTAAGGATTATCCCGAGTGGCTAACTCCTGTGCTGTAAGGTAAAATCCCTCCCCTTTTGACTCTTACCAAACAAAGGTAGTAAGAAGTACTTGCTGCCTTTGTTCGTGATTAGATTGGGGTGACGTTTCGTAGTGAAAGTACTGGTAGTTGGGCCTTCTTGGGTAGGTGATATGGTCATGGCGCAGCCATTGTTTATGACCATTAAGCAACACTATCCCTCAGCAGATATCGATGTGCTAGCACCGGACTGGAGTCGGCCGCTGCTGGAGCGAATGCCTGAAGTCAGAAACGAAATTGTTATGCCTGTAGGGCACGGTTCCCTAAATCTAAAAAGCCGTAAGCAGTTAGGCCTTTCTCTTCGGGCTGAGAATTACAATCAAGCCATCGTTTTACCCAACTCCTTTAAGTCTGCACTAGTCCCTGCTTGGGCAAAAATTCCGTTACGAACTGGCTGGCGTGGTGAAATGCGTTATGGCTTGCTTAATGATCTGCGTGTACTAGATAAACAACGTTACCCCCTGATGGTAGAACGTTTTGTCGCGTTAGGCCTACCTAAAAACAGCCCACTACCTGAAAACCTGCCTGCCCCTAAACTGGTTGTCAATCAAGCCAATGTCACGGCATCTTTAGAGCGCTATCAGCTCAATACTGATAAGCCAGTATTAGCATTGTGCCCAGGTGCAGAGTTTGGACCTGCTAAACGTTGGCCTGAACAACACTATGCGGCAGTTGCCAGCGAGTGGTTAGCGAAAGGCTGGCAAGTGTGGTTGTTTGGTTCTGCAAAAGATCAGCCTGTGGCAGAACTAATCAAACAAGCAGTGCCTGCGGAGCACCAAGATCAAGTGGTTAGCCTGGCAGGCAATACCAGCTTAGCGGATGCCGTTGATTTGTTATCTCTGGCCAGCGCAGTTGTCAGTAATGACTCTGGTTTGATGCATATTGCCGCCGCGCTAGAGCGCCCACTAGTTGTTGTATATGGTTCTACTTCACCTGACTTTACGCCACCATTAAATAAGCAGAAAGAAATTGTGCGGTTAGGGCTTTCTTGTAGCCCCTGTTTCAAGCGTGAATGCCCATTAGAGCATCTTAATTGCCTTAAAGAGCTAATGCCTGACCAGGTAAGTCAAGCGCTTAATCTAGTGATAGAAAAAAGCCAGGCAGTGCCAGTTGAGGTGGTTACTCCATGAAAGTACTGGTGATTAAAACCTCTTCGATGGGGGATGTAATTCATACCTTACCTGCACTGACCGATGCCCAAGCACAGATTCCTAATATTCAGTTTGATTGGGTGGTGGAAGAAGCTTTCGCAGAAATCCCCCACTGGCATAAAGCTGTTAATAAGGTGATTCCTGTTGCCATTCGCCGTTGGCGTAAGCAACTTTGGCAAACCTGGAAAAGTGGTGAGTGGAAACAGTTTAAGCAACAGTTAAAAGCTGAGCATTATGACTGTGTGATTGATGCTCAAGGGTTGCTAAAAAGTGCTTGGTTAGCTCAGTTGGCGAACGGCTCTAAATTTGGCTTAGACAAGCAGTCTGCTCGCGAGCCGATTAGTGCTCGATTTTACGACAGCCCAGTCGCAGTAGCTAAAGACCAGCATGCAGTTGAGCGAGTACGCCAGCTGTTTGCTCAAGCGCTAGGCTATTCAGCTCCCAGTACAATGGGCCACTTCAGTTTAGATAAAACTCGGTTTCCGAAACAGCAATGCACTGACCAGCCCTATGTAGTATTTATTCATGGTACCACCTGGCCCACTAAGCACTATCCTGTGCCTTACTGGCAAGCTCTGGCAGATCAGGTGGTGCAAGCAGGTTTTCAGGTGCTATTGCCTTGGGGCAATGCTGTAGAAAAACAGCGGGCGGAAACGATTGCAGCGTCAGTGACTGATAAATCAACAGGTAGTGGCATAAAAGTCTTGCCCAAAATGAAGCTGGCTGAGTTAGCAGGTGTCATTGCTGATGCAACGGCGGTAGTAGCAGTTGATACCGGTTTAGGGCATTTAACTTCAGCTTTAGAAGTGCCCGCGGTTTCTTTATATGGCCCTACTTCTCCCAAATTAGTCGGGGCCTATGGTGCCAACCAAGTGCACTTATGTGCCAGTGATCTTGAGCAGTTAACTGATAGGGCTGAGCAAACTATCGAGCCAGCAATTTTTAAGGGGCTTACGCCTGATGTGGTGTGGCAGTCGTTAACTCAGCAGCTAGAAGTGGCCCAGTAATTTATGACGTTGGCGTTTATCCTTTTTAAATATTTCCCATTTGGTGGCTTGCAGCGAGACTTTTTACGAATTGCTTTAGCCTGTTTAGCCCGTGGCCATCAAATTCGTGTTTACACTATGGGTTGGCAAGGAGATCAACCTGCTGAATTTGATGTTCGATTAATTAGAAACAAAGCATTATCTGCTCATAAACGTGACCAAGCTTTTCAGCAAGCGGCGATGGCTGATATTAAGGAAAACCCGGTCGATTTAGTGGTGGGCTTTAATAAAATGCCAGGGCTGGATGTTTATTATGCTGCTGATCCTTGCTATGAAGAAAAAGCCCAAAACTCTAGAGGTTGGTTGTATCGGCAAGGGGCTCGTTACAAACATTTTAATCATTTTGAGTCTGCGGTGTTTAGCGCGCAAAGTCACACCCATATTTTAATGATTGCTGAGCGACAAATTGCAATTTATCAGCAGTATTATCAAACCCCGCAAAATCGCTTTCATCTGCTACCCCCTGGTATCGCAAAAGACCGAAAACGGCCCGCTAATGCAGATTCCATTCGTGCAGCGCTTCGCCAAGAGTTTGGCCTGGCTGATCAGGATAAACTGTTGTTAATGGTAGGTTCTGGCTTTAAAACCAAAGGCTTAGACAGAGCTTTATTAGCACTACAGGCATTACCTGCTGAACAAAGGCAAACAACGAAGCTATTTGTGATTGGTCAGGATAATTTTAAACCATTTGAGCGGATGGCTAATAAGCTTGGTGTAAGTAATCAGGTTCGCTTTTTTGCAGGGCGTGATGATATTTCCCGATTTTTATTGGGTGCTGACTTGTTAATTCACCCTGCTTATCACGAAAATACTGGTACTGTCTTACTTGAAGCAGTTGTTGCTGGTTTACCAGTATTAGTAACCGATGTGTGTGGTTATGCCCGCTATATACAACAGGCTGAAGCTGGTCTGCTAGTAACAAGCCCTTTTAATCAGCAGCAGTTTAATCAAATGTTGTTAGAAATGTTGCTGTCTGATAAGCATTCAGAGTGGCAAGCCAATGGACTTAGTTTTGCTGAGCAGGCTGATATTTATAGTATGCCTGAACGGGCTGCAGAGCAAATTGAGCAGCTAGCGGGGCAACTGTCGTGAAATTAAATCTGCGTGAAGACTTTGCCAGCTGGTGGCAGGGCAAAGACCCTTTTGCTCAAGTGCGCCAGTTGCAAGGAGAAATATTTCGAGAGCTGGAAGCTCGTCGTACATTGCGTTTTGAGCATAATGGTAAAGGCTTTTTTGCCAAGCTGCATTTTGGTGTTGGTTGGCGAGATATTGTCGATAATTTAATTCGGTTTCGCTGGCCAGTATTAGGTGCGACTAACGAGTGGCAAGCAATTAAACGCTTACAGCAGCTTGGGGTGAAAACAATGACTCCAGTTGCTTTTGGTATTAAAGGCTGTAATCCTGCAACACAACAGTCGTTTATTATCACTGAAGAGCTGCACGATATGATAAGTCTTGAGGATTTATCATTAAATTGGCAGCAATCTCCACCACCATTAAAGCTAAAACGTAATTTAATTGCTCAGGTTGCGAAGATAACCCGAACCATTCATGAAAACGGGTTAAATCATCGCGATTATTATATTTGTCATTTTCTTTTATCGCCTAAGCTACCTGCCGATTTAAACCCTGATCTATGGTTGATTGACTTACATCGTGCTCAGGTGCGTAACCACACACCACATCGTTGGCTAAATAAAGATTTAGCTGCGTTGTATTTTTCGGTGATGGATATAGGACTGTGCCGTAATGATTTATTCCGCTTCATCAAGATATACACAGGCAAGCCTTTAAAACAAGCACTTAAAGAGAAAGCCAGCACTTGGCGTATGTTGGCGAAAAAAGCAGAAAAACTATATGCTCGCAAGCAACGCAAAGGTGACGCAATTTAAGGTGAATATGCTCAGTTTTTTGAAGTCTGCTGTTTGGCCTAAATCGGGTTTTTGGACTGTCACTCAGCCCTACCAACATACCCCTGTTGCTGATGTGTTTGGTAGCTTGGATAAAGTATTCAAGTTACCAGGTGAACAGATTACCAGTGATCCTTTGAGTAAAGTTTATAAAGTCACAGCTGCTGGTAAGGTTTTTTATGTAAAGCGCTATACGGGTGGTGGTAAAGGCTTGCGTCGTTATATTGGTCGTAGTCGAGTCCGTGCAGAATGGAAAAACCTGCTGTTATTCCGTCGTTTGGGATTACCAACTGCCAATTTAGTTGCGTATGGAGAACAAAAGCTGTTTAGCATGATGCTGAAAGGCGCTTTAATTACTGAAGGGCTGGAAAATACCATAGATTTATCTGAGGTAATAGAAGAGTACCCCAATTATTTAACTGATCGAAACTGGTTATTGTCAGTGATTGATCAAGTGGCTTGGGCTACTCGGGTATTGCATGCTTACCGGTTTGTTCATAACGATTTAAAGTGGCGAAATATCCTGGTTTCTCGGGATAAAGCCAATCCGCAGATATTTCTGATTGACTGCCCTGGTGGTTTCAGGTGGTTTGGCCCGATGCTGCAATATCGCATTGTTAAAGATCTGGCTTGCTTGGATAAACTGGGAAAATACCATTTATCGCGCACGATGCGGATGCGCTTTTACAAGCTGTATCGAGGCAATAGTCTTACTCATCGGCTTACGAGCAAAGACAAACAGCAAATCAGGCAAGTGCTGGGCTTTTTCGAGGGGCGTGAGTAAGTGGCGGTAGCTATTCCACAAGCCACTTTGGCAGGATTGCGTAGTCAAGGCCGAGAGGTTACCACGCCGTTTAGTCTGTTGCTTGATAATGAACAAGTCGAACTTGTCGTACATAAAACCCTTCGTGTATTGCCAGGTAAGCGGGTGGTTGGTTATGGCGAATATCAAGGCCAGCCAGTATTAGCCAAACTGTTTGTTGCCCCGAATAAAGCAAAGTGGCATGCCCAGCGAGAATTAAAAGGTACCCGCTGGTTAGAGGATGCTGGCGTAGCTACTCAGCAGCTAGTAGCGTCAGATACCTTTGAACAGCAAGGTCATGTGGTACTTTTTAAGTGGCTGGACAATACCCAAAGCTTGGCAGAGCTCTGGCAACAAGCCAGTAGTGATGAGCAGCGACTACAGTTGTTTTTGCCTTCCTTTGGCCTGCTAGCCCAGATGCATAAGGCTGGCTTGAAGCAAGATGATATTCATCTGAATAATTTTTTAGTTTATCAGGGTAACATGCTGGCTATTGATGGCGATGGGGTAGATGGCTCTCTCCAGGGTAGCCTACTGCCCAGACAGGATATTTTGGATAACTTGGCGATTTATTTGGCTCAGTTGCCTCCTTATTATGATCGCTTTGTATCACAAGTCGTTGCAGACTATAATGCCCGCCAACTTGAAATGCAGCCAATGACTGAAGTGGAACTACAGGCTTTAACAGTCCGTTGGCGAAAGTGGCGAGTAGCGAATTACTTACGAAAAGTGACTCGCGACTGTAGTGAGTTTGTAGTGAATAAAAGCTGGTCTCGCTTAGAAATTTATCGAAGAGAGTGGGGTTGCGATGAATGGCACGGCTTTTTACAAAACCTTGACTATTGTTTGGTAGATAATTCAAACCGGCTAAAAAGCGGAAATACCGCAACCGTAGGAATGGCTCAGTATAATGGCCAGCCACTGGTGATTAAGCGGTATAACATTAAGAGCGTCCAGCACCGGTTATCTCGTTGCTGGCGACCAAGCCGGGCTTGGGTATCCTGGTTGAATGCCCATCGGCTGGGCTTGTTGGGTATTCAAACGCCGCAACCGATAGCATTAATTGAAGAGCGCTGCGGGCCGTTGCGTGGTAGAGCATTTTTGATTTTAGAGTATGTTGCTGGGCCAGACTGTTTATCGCATTTTTTAGCGGCAACTGACTCGTCTGAGGTTGAGCGCTGGTTGCCAGCGTTTAGCCAGTTATTTGAAACCATGGAGAAATATCAAATTTCTCATGGTGATTTAAAAGCCAATAACCTGCTTTTGGCAGAGTCTGGGCTGCAAATGATTGACCTGGATGCTATGCAACAGCATGATCGCCCAGGTTCATTTCAGGTTGCATTTCAACGGGATTTGCAGCGTTTTAATAAAAACTGGCTAAATGCGTCGCCGAATATAAAGCAAGTATTCGAGCAGTTAGTAAGTCGGTTTAGTTGATATAAAGATACAATCTCACTGTTTTCTGGGGCTGTTGCAATAAGCCTTTGGTATAAGCAACAGTTGTAGCTGAAAAGAAGAGGTGTTAAGTGGCATTAACAATTTTAGGTTTATCTGGCGCATTGAGCCATGATCCTTCAGCAGCATTGTATATAGATGGCAAGTTGGTTGCTGCTGCTGAAGAGGAGCGCTTTCTTCGGGATAAACACGCCAAAAATAAAATGCCGCTAGAGGCTACTAAATTTTGTTTAAAGCAGGCAGGCATCTCTGCTAAAGATGTTGATGTCATTGCTGTGCCTTTTGCACCCATTAGCCTATCCAGTCCAGCCCGCTGGCATTATGCGAAGCGGTATTGGTATGCCCCTGACCGTGCATTAGATGTGTTGTTTAATGGTAATCGCCGTTATCGTCGTTATGTAGGGCAGATCCGTGAAATGCTTGAGTCAATCGGCTTTGATTGGCAGAAGGTCGAGTTTGAACCGGTTGAACATCACTTAGCCCATGCTTCCAGTGCTTATCACCTGAGTGGTTTTAAAGAAAAAACTGCCATCATGGGGATTGATGGGAAAGGTGAGTACGCCACAACATTTTTTGGTTATGGCGAAAATGGCAAAATTCATAAAATCAAAGAATTTTATGACCCAGACTCGCTTGGTGGTTTATATGGTGCCATCACTGAATATCTCGGTTTTGAGATGCTTGATGGCGAGTATAAAGTAATGGGCATGGCGCCCTATGGTGACCCCAGTAAATACGACTTATCAAGATTAATTGATTTTGATGGAAAAGAATTTCGAGTTAATACTGACTACATTAATGTAGTTGGACTACGTCGTTATAAAGAAAATGGCAAAGGCTTTTATTTTACCAAGAAATTAATTGAGTGGCTGGGTCCTCGCCGGAAAGGTGATGTGGCAGATGATCCTTATATTCACTATGCTGCAAGCATTCAGCAATTATATGAGACAGTTGCCCTGAAATTAATGGATTATTATTTGGGTGATATTATCAAAGAAACTGGCTTATTAGCGTTTTCTGGTGGTGGAGCGTTAAACGTAAAACTTAACCAGAAAATTGTCGCTCGCTCAGAATTAAAAGAATTATTTGTCCAGCCTGCTTCAGGAGATGCCGGAACCGCCATTGGTGCAGCTTCGTTTGCTTCAGAAAAACGTGGTGTGTCTGTTGAAAAAATGGAGCATGTTTATCTAGGCCCTTCATTTACTAATGAACAGGTTATCGAAGCCTGTCAGCAGCACCCAGATAAACCTAAATTCAAACAAATCGGTCAAGTTCCAGAGCGTATTGCTAAAGTGCTTGCCGATGGGAACCCGGTTGCCTGGTTTCAAGGGCGGATGGAGTTTGGTCCTCGAGCATTAGGTCGGCGTAGTATTTTAGGTTGTCCCAGTGTGAAAGGAGTTGCTGACCGAATTAATGAGCAAATTAAATTCCGCGAGCGTTGGCGTCCGTTCTGTCCTAGTATGCTGGATCGTGTGGCACCAGAAATGTTTAAAGTGGACCACCCAGCGCCTTTTATGACCTTTACCTTTGAAGTCAAAGAGGAATGGAAAGAGCGCGTCCCGGAGGTAGTACATGAAGATGGTACTGCCAGGGCGCAGGCTGTTAAACGGGAAGTAAACCCTCGTTACTATGATTTAATGCTGGAAATGGAAAAGTTCACTGGCAATGGCGTAGTGTTGAATACTTCATTAAACCGCCGTGGTGAGCCAGTTGTATGTACGCCTACTGATGCATTGAATATGTTTTTTGGCTCAGACTTACAATATTTAATTATGGAAGATATTTTAGTCGTGAAAGGCGACTTTCCTGAGGGTTGCTGATAACAATGAATCAACCCCATGTACTACAGCTCTGTCACGGATATGAGCCACCTTTTTTAGATGTGGCTCGACAATATGCAGGGCTGTTTGCTGATACGCCTTATAAAGTGACAACCGTTTATTTAACAGGCGAGTTCTCTGATCAAGTGGCAAATGAGTCGGCTTCTGATGAAGTATTTTTTCTGGAAAACACTTCAAGAGATGTGCGAGGCTTGAAGCGCAAGCAAATTAAACAGTTACAGCGTATATGTGAGCAAAGACAGTTTAGCTTTGCCATTGCCCACCGGTTTAAGCCTTTATATATCTGCTCTCATATCCCAGATTTATTTACCGTTGGTGTTCATCATGCTTTTGGTGATTATCAGCGAAAAACTAGACGTTGGTTTGTTAACCGTCGCCAGCAACGTTTAGCTTTGCTTGGTGTGTCCAATGCGGTGAGAGATGATATTCGCCATTGCTTACCTCATTGGTCGTCGGACCGTATTCAAACCCTGTATAATCGGGTTGATTATGAGCAACTAAAAGCTAATTTGGTTGAACGCGAAGCTGCCCGAAAATTTTTAGGTTTAACACAAGATCAGTATGTTTTTGCTAATGTAGGGCGATTACACCCAGATAAAGACCAGGCAACCTTATTAAAAGCATTTGCTTTAATTGCAGGACAGCTGCCGAATGCAGTATTAGCAATTTTAGGTCAAGGCAGGCTAGAGAGTGAATTAAAGCAGTTAGCCCAGTCTCTTGGTATTGCAAAGCAAGTGTTGTTTTTAGGAATGGTACCCGAGGCTGCTCAATACTATAAAGCCTTTGATAGTTTTATTTTAACGTCTGATCATGAGCCTTTTGGTATGGTATTACTGGAGGCTATGGCTGCTGGTTTGCCGGTCATTGCTACTGACTGTGGTGGTGGTAAAGAGGTGGTTGAGGGTTGTGGCCAGTTGTTTCCATTAGGGGATGCACAACAGCTGGCTTCACATATGACCCAAATTTACGGCCTTTCTAGCCAAGACAAAACTGTTCTGGCAGATAAAATGGATGCTAAAGTCACTGAAAATTTTAGCTACTCAGTCGTTAAAGACCACTTTTGGCAGCTGCCTTTTATCAAGCCTTACGCCATGAAAATGGGGGTTGCATGAGTTTACTCGCGAAATGGCAAACCCGTCATTGGCAACCTTTAACTGCAGGCCAATATGAAGAGGCTTACCAACAGTGGGGCGGTAGTTTTATAACTCACCCAGAAGTGATTGGCGTGGTTTCGTCATTATTAGATACCCCACTGGAGTTTAGTGGCCGCTATCAAGATGACCAGCTTATTGCTGCGATTCCGGTGTGGGAAAACTATGTCGCGGGCAGTAAGCAAGCTTTAAAAAAACTCGGTAAACGAGGCTTAGTGGATACAGGTAATGCGGAAATTATATTGCCCATTGCTGAAAATGCCCAACTTGAATTGCCTTATAAAGCAGAATTAATTTCGAATTTGCATGAATCCCAGCTGACCAATCTGAAGGATAAAGATAAACAGTTGTGTTTAGCTAAAGGCTTTCAACTTGGGGGCTATTCTAAAAAGTTCAAATACAATCACCGTCGTGAATTAAGACTGTTTCAAGAAGCGGGTGGTGAGTTGCATCCTATCAGTGAGTTATCTGCAGATCAGATATGTGAGTTTTATTTGACATTATTTGAGTTAAGGTGGGGCTTTGCAGCCAAAGGTGCATCCTTGATGGGAGAATTACTGAGTAGACTACAAAAATATTTAGTTGGCTCAGTGCTGTATTTTGATAAACGGCCAGTTGCGATTCAGCTGGTATATCAGGCTGAATCAGAAAAATGGCTGTCTGTAGAGTATATCAATGGTGGGGTTGATCCCTCTGTAAAAGAGTTTAGCCCTGGTAGTGTGCTTAGCTTTTTGAATGTGCAGGAAGCTCAGGAGATGGCTGATAAGCAAAATAAGCAGATGCGTTATTCATTTGGTTTAGCTGATAACGAGTATAAAGACCGCTGGTGTAATAGAGTGTCAGTGTACTCAACGTAGTAAGTATTATGAAAACAAAAGATAACCCATATTTAAAAAAGAAGAAGATGACAAACCAAATAAAAGCGTTAGTTTTTATTTGTTTGGCACTTCTTGGGCTTTTGATGGGTTGGTACTGGCAAACTTTACTCTTTGCAGTCATTTTTTATATTGCCCATGAAGTGTTGTGGTCTGATCATATTTTTTATGACCCCAAGTCAGATTACCAATACCAGTTTGAAAATGCGGTAGAGCTGCCGTTAACTATAGAAAATAATCAACTGCGTTGTGTAGAAAAGCCTGACAGTGAATTATCGCTGGATACAGGATTGGTTATTATCAAAATTAAAGCTAATTGGCTGGGTAGTATTTTTGATCCTTATGTCGAAATAAGCGATGGTAATACTACAAATAGACAGTATTTTGAACGCTCTGCAAATGGATTGCGCTATTTGAATATAAGTGATTGGTTAAAAACGCTGTTAACTGGTGAGTATTTAACCCTCAACTTCAAGCACTGTCAGCCAATTGTTGATAACAACAGTAAATCAGCCCTATTTGGTTTTGCTAACCCAGACATCATCAACAAACGAATAATGATTATTGCTCCCCATGCTGATGATGCGGAGCTGGCTGCCTTTGGTCTTTATAGCCAGGCGGAAGAAGTTAGCATTATTACTTTAACGGCTGGCGAAGTAGAGCAGAAGGATTTTCAACATGTCTATCCAGATCCTCAACAGGCATCTATATTAAAGGGCCGTTTGAGAGCATTTGATAGTATTGCAGTACCTGCTTGGGGTGGTGTTCCAAAAGCACAGGTTGTTAACCTTGGCTACTTTTGTCTACGCCTCAAGGACATGTACGAAGAGCAAACTAGACTAGTTAGCTCTAAAACTGCAGGTGTTGATACTACAACTGTATTTAGAGAGTTTAATAGCTTTCCGCTACCTACTGATGGTGATAATAAAGCTACAGGTGAAAATCTGTTAAAAGACCTTCATTTCTTAATAGAAAAATACCAGCCGGAAGTTATAGTCACACCACATTTAGAGTTGGATCCTCACCAAGATCACTATTATGCAACTCAATTTATTCACCAAGCAGTGAGTGAGGTGAGTTACTCTGGCATAAAGCACTGGCTGTACTACGCAAACCACTACGTTCACACGGATATGCATCCATTTGGGCCACCCCATGCAATAGCATCATTAGCACCCAACCTTAATGCAGAGGTTAAAACGCCAGGGGTATTGTCTATTCCTTTATCAGAAAAGCAGCAGAAAGATAAAGTGTATGCCTTGGAAATGATGCATGATTTGAAACGAAAAACAAAACTAAAAAAATATTTTAGAGGAGGTTTGCAAAATATTTTTGTTAATAGAAGTATGTGCAAGTATGGAGAAGATAGCTATTTTTTCAAATGTATTAAAAGTAATGAGTTGTTTGTAATAAAATGAGTCGATGTAACTGTGAAGTAAAAAAAATGAAGGGTAACCTAGTAACACAAATATTAACATATATGTTAATATTTGGTATGTTAATTTTTTTTGTCGGTGTTCAACTTTTTCCGACAGATAGTAAGTGGCATACACAGCTATATATTTTTTTGTACCTACCTATTGTATTGCTAGTTTTTTTAGAATCCAATTTGTTTTTTAACTTCTTCAAAGAGCAATCTGTAAAGCTATTTACTGTTCTTCTTTGCTATTTTGCACTTTCATCTGCATGGGGTAGTGAGGGACTGTCGTTTGGTGAAATCAAGAAATCATTGATGGTTTTTCTTTTTGCTTATGCTGTTTATTATTTAGTATTAAAGGTGATTGATATTTGGCGTATAATAATGATTGCTGTTGGTTTAGCTGCTTTGATTTCTCTCTATAGTATCTATAGTTATGGTGTGGAGACTGACTTTTCTTTTGGGGGGAGATTTGTTGGGTTAGGGGTATTGAGTAACCCCTTACTAAGTTCTCATTATTTTGGTTTTTTATGTGTGTTTTCATTAGGACTGCTCCTGGCTTCTAAAAAATCTTTTAAAAAAATTATACTCTTTCTGTGTGTGGTTGTATTTTTTCTATGTGCTTTTTTAACTAAGTCTAGAACTCCTTTGGTAGGTTTTTTTGGGGTGGTTTTAACTTTATTGGTTGTTAATTTTTATTATAAGAAAAAAACTGCACTAAAGACAGTGTTTTTTATTTTAGTGACTCTTTTAGTGGCTGTAATAGTGGCGTGGGAAGATATTGCTGTCAGAGGAGTATCTCATAGACCTGAAATATGGGGTGAAGCAATAAAATTAATACTTGATAAACTATGGTTTGGTTATGGGGTAGGGACTGAGTTTGAGATATATCTGAAGAGTATCAAGCAGTCATTTTATGATCCGCATAATATCCATCTGGGAGTCTTATATCATTTTGGTGTCGTTGGATTTATAGGTTGGGTATTAACTCTGTTTTTGATTGCTATAAAATCGTATAAGCAAAATAATGATATTTTAATATTTATTGTATTACCTCTGCTTGTCTATGGTGTTCTTGGTGGTATATCAGAAGGTGGAAATATTGTGAGTAGGCCGAAGGAGGTTTGGTATATATCGTGGGTTCCCATTTCCCTGGCTATCGCGTTTATAAGTTGCTCTATTCAAAATAAAAAAGCTGAGAAGCAATCAATATGACACGACATAAAATTCTCCAGTTGCAACCAAAATATTATATTAGAACATCTGACCTGCATGAGGAGATTGTTAAAGGGTTGCCCAAAGATAAGTTTGAAGTTACTTCTGCCTATTTTTCGGGAAAGCCAAAACATGGTGATATGTTATCAGTAAGTGAACATGTTAAATACTTTGGGCTTACAAAAAAACAGATGAGAGGCTTTAGACTTAAAGCTATTTATAGTATTTGGAAGTATTGTAGAAAGAAGGCATTTGATAGTTTAGTTGTTCACCGTTTTAAACCATTTGATGTAATGCTAATTGCAAATAAACTTCTAAAAATACCAAACTGTATTTCAGTTGTGCATGGAATTGGTGATTTTGATCGCCCTTTTAGAAGGTGGATGACGAATCTTTTTTTTGATAAAAGGTGGACTATAATAGCTGTGTCTAATTCAGTAAAGGAATATCTGCTTGGTAGTTGTAGCTGCCTAAGTGAAGAAGATGTAAAGGTAATCACTAATGCAATTGATCTTAATTATATTGAGAGTCGGTTTTTAACAAGAGCTGAAGCGCGTCAAGAGCTAAGGCTTGCAGATGATCAAATTGTGATAGGAACTATAGGAAGATTAGTTAAAGTAAAAGGACAATCTTATTTGATCAAAGCTTTCAAAAAAATTACTAATAAGTATGATAATGCGAGGCTTGTCATTATTGGAGGAGGGCAGTTAGAACATTCATTAAAGGAGCAAGCAGTTGCTTTAGGCATTAAGGATCAAGTAGTTTTTCCTGGAGAAGTATATAACGCTTTTCGTTATTTAAAAGCATTTGACTACTTTGTTCTCCCCTCCTTAGAGGAGGGGATGCCCTTAGTAATTTTTGAGGCGATGATAGCTAAGCTACCAATTATCGCTACGAAGGTTGGTGGAATACCTGATGTGTTAGATGGTTATGGGATTTTAATTGATCCAACTTCAACTAACCAACTGGAAACTGCCCTAGCACAGCAGCTCTCTATGAATAAAGTAGACATAAGTAATATGTGTTTAAAAGCTTATGAGTATGTTAAAAACTGTCACTCTGTAGAGAAATATAGAGCAGAATATAGAGAAGTTATATCAAGAGAGAAGTAATAAATAGTTGGTTGCTTCTTTTTTTTTGAGCTTAATTAAAATGTGTGAAAAAATGAATGATTTGCTTTATCTGGTATATGGCCAAAATAAAATATATTACCAGCAAGGCTATTTTAGTATCTTGACAGCATTAAAGTTTTTAGGTGAAAGCAAGTCAACAAGAGTATGTGTGTTTACTGAAAATCCAGACTATTTCTCTGATTTACCTATAGTTGCAGAAAAACTAACAGATGATCAGATAAAGTTATGGCAAGGAAAAGCTCAATATAATCATAGGCTAAAAAATGTAGCAATGAAGTTTTGGATGGATAAATACAAAAATAAGACTATACTTGTTGATACAGATACATGGTACAAAAAAAATCCGGAGTTACTTTTTCAAAGAGTTAGTCCAGGGTTTTCTTTAATGTTCCAGTTTGAGAAGTATATTCAACAAGCCCTTCCTACTCTTTGTGAAAGGATAGTTGAGAATAATATTGTAAGCCAGAATGGTAATATTTTAGATATAGCTAAAGATGGGCAGCTGTGGAACTCAGGCGTTGTAGGGCTGTCTTATGACGATCGACATCTTTTAGATGAAGCACTTTATGTTCTTGATCAAGTTTATGATATTACCAAGGAGTACGTTACTGAGCAATTAGCTATAGGTGAAGTGCTAAGTAGAAATACTAAGTTATCTGGTTGTGATGATATACTTGCTCACTATTACGGGGCTGAAATTAACTTTATAAATGATAAGGTTGGTATTTACCTGAATTTAGTTGAAAAGCTGTCTATAAGCCAAAAGATAAATGCATTAGTTGACTTCCATTTTGTTAGATACAGGAAAAAAGTTATAAAACTTTTTTTAATAAAGATTCATTCAAAGCGGCAGGGTTTTTCAAAAGATGTAATGAGAGCTCTGCAGGGTATAGAATTATACCTGTTAGATGAGTCTAATCTCTATGATATCTCTGATCAAAAAAATTGGCTGCTAAATGCCTATACTAACCTGGCTTCTGTTTCAAGTGGTGAAATTAGCCGGTTTGGATTAAATGGGAAAAAATGTTTAGTCAAAGCCATTAAAAAGCTGGTGAGTTCTAATAAGTTATCACAAGCTGACAAAACAAGGTGGTTAGAGCTTTGTCAGCGATTCTATTAACACGTATTATAAAGGTAAAAAACCTTGTGGAGATATGCTCCAACCATTATTAATTTGGCTAAATGGAACGTTATTAATTGAGTTTAATTTCTCCCATGCTGCTTTGTTACCGTATCTTTCAGGTAACCATTTTGAAGATTTCCAATTCATGAAGTGCAGGTAAAGAAACTCTCTGTCAGTGTCTTTGTTGTTAGTCAATTTTCCTTTTTTCCAAAACCATAGCTCAGGATGCTCTGAGCTTCCATTAATCCATGGGGAGTCTGATAAAATAGTGCTATATTGTTCTTTAAAATAACAGTTTTTTTGATATGGACTAAAAAAACCATAAGCTTTTCTTAACCAGTCTGGGTATTTTTTATGTCGGAGGTATATTTTTGATAATTTTGATTCATCAATTCCAAAGTGACTTTCATTTTCCATTAGCTGTTGCCAGTTTTTTATTTTTTTAAAAGCATTTCTATTGAGCGCCGTATTTTTGAATAAAGCGAGATGCCCAGATATCCTATCCCAGTGAGTTGATATACAATTATGCGTCAGTACTTTTTCGGTATAGAACTTTCTAATATCTCCATATATTACATCAATATCTCCAAATCCGTAGTAGTCATAGTTAGTTAATATATTTTCATGTATGTAACCATAGCTTGGCTTAAGGTCACACAGTTTATAGGGTTGACAACAGGAAAAATTAATTTCCAGTTTTTTGGAAATATATTGCTTATAGTCGTTAAAACTCATATGGTGGATAGTGATATTATCTGCTTTATTTTGAGGTGGGCCGCAGTCACTGAAAAAAATCCAGTCAATTGTAGGGTTGTATTTACAGCTTTCGATATACAGGTCTATCCATTCTGGCCATTGCCCAAAATAGGGAATGATGATAGCAATTGACTTGTTATTCATTTCTTACTTTTTATCCATGATGTAATGAGATAGGTCATGCCTTTAAAGAGCTTGAAACTATAGTATTTTCTATCTATTTGCCTAAGGATTTGAATAGCATATTTAGGATCGTATTTTGATACTTTTAAAAACATGCTGGTGAGAAATTGATTAATCACAAATGGGTATTCTGGTTCATTTCTATAGTTGTTATATGTTTTAATAATTTCTTCTGTCATCATCCTATGGTTTTTGTAAGTATTGTTATCATGCTCTCGATAGTATGCAAGAATGTCACTGAGAACAGCGATCTTAAAGCCTTTGTAAGTTAATTTTAACCATAGATTTAAGTCTTCGAGTTTTATATCTGTATTAAATCCATTAACTTCTTTTAGTGCTGAAGAGTGGATCATGACTGTCGGTGCTGCAGGCCCTTCTTTCGGTTGAGTCAGCATTTTTTTAAAGCCTACTTCACGATAGGGTTTTAGCCTCTGTTTCTCCTTTACATTATTATAATCATCAATGCAGATTATATTTCCTCCACAGACGGCAATGTCTGGTCTGTTTTCTAAAAACTTTACCTGCTTTTCGATTTTATCAAGCAAAATAATATCATCAGACCCTAGAGGGCAGATGTACTTACCTTTACTGAGACTAATAGCCTCATTAAGACTAGCAGAAAGTCCTTTGTTATCTCTGGCTTTAAAGTAGAATCCATGTTGTTGGCTTAGCTCATGTAGAATTCTAGGGCTTTCATCTGAAGAACCGTCATCAATTACAATTAGCTCTATATTATTATAAGTTTGCTTAACAACGCTTAATATACAGTCAGTAATATACTTATCATGGTTATAGCAGGAGATAATAACTGAAACTAATGGATATGAATTATGCATGGTGGTACTTATCTGCTAATATGTTCAACATTTCATATAAAGCACTTTCCCAGTTTCTAATCTTTATATTGAGCACTTTTTCTGTGTTGGCTATGTTTAATACACAGTATGGTGGATGTTGAGCTTTTAAATTTAGGTGGTGCGTTTTTGTTTGTTGTAACGAGGGAATATTGTGAATAAGCTTTAGCTTATGACCATACTCAATAACTTTTTGTGAAAAATTGAACCAGCAACAGTTTTCTGAATTAGCAAAATGAATAATGTTGTTTTTTATATCAATAGTTTTGTAATTGATGGTGAAGTTAAGAATGAATTTAGCCAAGTTACTACTAGCATAAGTTGGACGGCCAATTTGATCATCTACGACGGATATGCTGTTTTTTTCATTTGCAAGTTTTAGTATAATCTTTACGAAGTTATTTTTGAATTCGCTAAAAACCCAGCTTGTTTTTGTAATGAAAGAACAAGGCTTTGTCTTCAGTGTTGGCTTATTATCAATAAACTTGCTCTTTCCATATATATTAATAGGATTACAAGTGTCATTAGGATTGTATGGAGTTGATTGGTCTCTAGAAAATACGTATTCAGTGGATGTGTGAAGTAGAGTAATGACTATTTTTTTACATGCGGGTGTCAGATTTTCTAAAGCAGTACTATTTCTTAAAGTTACTAAGCTGTTATTTAACTCAGCTTTACCTGCATTAGTATAGGCATACACATTAACTAAATAGCTGGGTCTATATTTCTTGTGAGTATTAGTTAACTGATTGTGACCGGTAATACCTAGCTTTGAACTGGTATTTACAGGTTTTTTTTCAATAAATATTGTTTTTTTTTCTGAGTTTAATGTAATAGCATCATAACGCCCTGAATTCTTAACTGGATAAGCAAGAACTGTAGCTCCATTTTTCGTATAAGCTTGAGTCATTTGTGTATCCAAACCTTCCCTAAAATAACTGCCACCAAGTATTAAGCAAGATCTATAGTAAAGAATTTTGATTGTCTGTAGAACGATATTTATGACAGTATGTCCAGTATTTTTAAGAATGTTTTTTACTAATGCAGAGCCAATAAAACCAGTGCTACCCGTAACTAGAATTTTCATTACTTGTACCTGCTTTTTGGACATAATGAATTGACAATTTTTAGCTGATCTTTTGTGGAAAGAGCTCTGTGATTGGCGTTTAGATAGCTATCAATAAAGGATGAAGGCTCATACTGGAACAGAAGCTTAGCATCATTTTTATAACGCATGAGGTGACGAAAGTTACGTATACGTTTACCTACAGAAAGAGGCTTGCTGTAAAACTTCATATCAGATATGTCAATTAAGCCTAAATTTCCATCTTCAGTAACTAGGATGTTACCTAGGTGTAAAGACCTGAAATAAATTCCTTTGTTGTGTAAAATAGCAATGAATTGAGCAATTTTCTTTATCTGGCCTTGCTTGAGAGTATCCAAATTACTCCTTGCAACTTCTCTGACTGTATTACCTGATAATGGTTGATATCTTACAATACTGCGTGGAGGGAGGTTTATTTTATACGTTTCAATAACAGTGACAGTTGTGATACCTGCTTTTTTCAAACTATTCGCATTGTTAGCAAAGCGTCGAGCATATGGATAAATTCTGGCAGAAGAAATAAATCTTTTGTTACGAAATAGTTTAAGAAACGTACCATCTGTCAGTGTGAGCACTTTTACACCACAGCCATCCTGTTCAACAATGGTGGCACCTTTTGTTAGTTGATCAAACTCTTCTTGAGAAAGTATTTTCATTACACCACTGATGTTTTAGAACAACTGCATCTCAATGCTCAATATTGGAATGTCGGGCTCAGTTTTTGAGGTGCCATGTATTGGTAGAGCATCGAAGTAATATAATCGCCCCAATATTTTACGGATGTGCTGATAGAAAGCAAGCGAGCCTAGATCGAAGAATGTTGCTACTTACCCCTTTAAAGCTTAAGTGTGTTATTATCACTGCCTTTTCGTTTTGTGACAGTAGGGCTGAAATGAGTAAAGAAAAGGGCTCTAAGAGTGGTATCAAAGCTTACCTCCGCCTCTTGGGTTATGTAAAAACCTACTGGGCGCTATTTGCTATCAGTATTTTTGGTTATATTTTGTTCGCTTTGACTCAGCCAGGGTTTGCTTGGTTGATGAAGTATTTTGTGCAGGGGTTGGAGGGAGAGTCTGATCAGCTTATCTATTTTGTTCCCATTGCTGCTGTAACAATTGCCGTATTACGGGGTTTAGGCTCGTTTATTGGTAATTACTACATTGCCAGAGTGGCTAATAATGTTGTGCATGCTTTACGCTGTGACTTATTTAATAAGCTAGTTACCCTGCCAAACAGTTACTTCGATAACCACAACTCTGGCCACCTGATTTCTCGGATTACCTATAATGTGACTCTTGTCACGGGTGCTGCTACTGATGCATTGAAAGTAGTGATTCGTGAGGGTTTTACGGTCATTTTCTTACTAGGCTTGCTGCTTTGGACTAATTGGAAGCTCACTATTATTTTCATCTTGATTGCACCTATTATTGCAGGGTTGGTGAGTTATGTGGGGCGCAAGTTAAGAAAGCTCAGCCACAAGATTCAGGATGCAATGGGTGATGTTACTCATGTGGCCTCTGAAACCATTAATGGCTACCGGGTGGTTCGTAGTTTTGGTGGAGAAGCCTATGAACGTAACCGCTTTTTAGATGCTAGTAAGCAGAACCTGAAACAGTCGCTCAAGTTAGTCAGAGTTTCCGCTATCAATACGCCTGTGTTGCAGTTGCTGGTGATTCTGGCAATGGCAGTCATCATGTTTTTAGTGCTTTATATGCGCGACACCTCAACTGTGGCTGAGTTGATTGCTTATGTAGTAGCAGCAGGTATGTTGCCAAAGCCAATCCGTCAGTTGAGTGAAGTTTATGGCAATATCCAAAAAGGTATTGCTGCTGCAGAAAATATCTTTGAACAGCTTGATGAAGTGCAAGAGCAGGATTCAGGCTCACATGAGGTAGAGCGTGTTTCAGGCAAGCTGGAAGTTCGTCAGTTAACTTTTCAATATCCAGGTGCTGAAAACCCAGTATTAAAAGATATTAACCTTGTGGTAGAGCCTGGTGAAACAGTGGCTTTTGTTGGACGCTCTGGAAGTGGTAAATCAACACTGGTGAGTTTAATTCCTCGATTTTACTGCCATGAACAAGGTGAGATTCTGCTGGATGGATTGCCACTAGAAGATTACAAACTTACTAACTTACGCCAGCAAATTGCGTTGGTGAACCAGCAAGTCACTCTATTTAATGACACTGTTGCAAATAATATTGCTTATGGGGCGTTGCAAACTAAAACTGAAGATGACATTCACCTTGCTGCTCAAGCTGCTTACGCCTTCGACTTTATTGCTGGACTAGAGAATGGATTTAACACCATTGTTGGTGAAAATGGAGTGAAGCTTTCAGGTGGCCAACGTCAGCGGCTTGCTATCGCGCGAGCGATTTTAAAAGATGCACCTATTTTGATCCTGGATGAAGCAACTTCAGCCTTAGATACTCAAGCAGAACGCAATATTCAAGCAGCACTTGATGAGGTGATGAAAGGAAGGACAACCTTAGTCATTGCGCATCGTTTATCCACCATCGAAAATGCTGACAAAATTGTTGTGATGGATGAAGGGGAAATTGTTGAAGTAGGTAGTCATCAGGAATTATTGGCAAAACAAGGACAGTATGCACGCCTACACCGGCTTCAATTTAAAGAAGAACAACCTTTATCGGCTTAATTTTATTGGATGGCAAAACATAATGAAGCTGCTAACAACCCCACGATTTGATCAAGCTAAAGTATTGGTAATTGGCGACATTATGCTGGATCGCTACTGGCATGGTGCTACCTCACGTATTTCACCAGAGGCTCCAGTGCCTGTTGTTAAGGTTGGTCAAATTGAAGACCGGCCGGGTGGAGCAGGTAACGTTGCTCTCAATATTGCCTCGCTTGGTGGAGCAGCTTTTCTGGCAGGTCCAACGGGAGATGATGAGTCTGCTGATATATTAACCAAGCGGTTAACTGCTGCTGGGGTGCATTGTGCTTTTACTCGAGTCAATGACGAACCTACTATTACTAAGCTGCGGGTGATTAGCCAGCACCAGCAGCTTATTAGATTAGATTTTGAGAAAGCATTTAATTCACTTGAGCCTGGCCAACTTGTGCAAGAAGTCGAAGCTATTATTGATCAAGCTGAAGTTGTCGTATTATCTGATTATAAAAAAGGCGCTTTAAAAGATCCTCAGCAACTAATCCAACTTGCCAAGGCAAAAGGAAAGCCGGTTTTAGTTGACCCTAAAGGTTCTGATTTCATTCAATACCGTGGTGCTACTTTAATTACTCCTAACTTAAACGAGTTTGAAACGGTGATGGGCGCCTGCAAGGATGAAGCTGAGCTTGTCGCTAAAGGCCAGCAATTACTAAAAGAGCTTGAACTGGAAGCATTATTGATCACCCGTGGTGAGCATGGAATGACACTATTGAGGCCAGCTCAGCCTGAGCTTCACTTACCCGCTAGAGCTAGAGAGGTATTTGATGTCACAGGAGCGGGCGATACAGTTATTTCTGTACTGGCGGCTTCGTTAGCTGCAGGAGAGGAGCTACCAATAGCAGTCGCATTGGCTAACTTAGCTGCAGGCATTGTGGTTGGCAAACTGGGTACTGCAGCGATTAGTGCGCCTGAACTGCGTCGTGCTATTTCAGTAGAGCAAGGTGCAGGGCGAGGTGTCATGACAGCGAGTCAATTATTGATTGCGATTGAAGATGCCAAAGCCCAAGGTGAAAAAATCGTTTTCACTAATGGCTGTTTTGATATTCTCCATGCTGGCCATGTTGGTTACCTTGAGCAAGCCCGCGCTCATGGGAATAGGCTAATTGTTGCAGTGAATAGTGATGAATCTGTGCATCGCTTGAAGGGTGAAGGTAGGCCGGTTAATCCAGTTGATCGCCGGATGACTGTGTTAGCTGGACTAGAGGCGGTAGATTGGGTGGTTTCTTTTACTGAAGATACTCCCGAAGCCTTATTAGAGCTAGTAAAACCTGATGTGCTAGTTAAAGGGGGAGATTACTCTGTTAAGCAAGTAGTTGGTGCGCCTATCGTACAAAGTTATGGTGGTGAAGTTGCTGTATTAGATTTTTTAGATAACTGCTCTACCACAGCGATTGTAGAAAAAATTAAAGAACAGTGACCAAGCTGCTGACTTTCTTCATTTAGAGGTGTCACGAAAGTACTCAAAACTAAGTTCCTTCTCCCCTGCGGGGAGAAGGTTAGGATGAGGGGGCCACCGGTGGATTTAGAGTAAATATACCCTCACCCCACCCCTCTCCCAGAGGGAGAGGGAGCTTTGCGATGCCCTTATAAGACAGTGTGATTATCAAAAACCATAATCCCCTTCCGCTGGCAAAAATACTCTGAGAAAAGCGGGTTTTTTAAATCTACAGCTTTTAACTGACCTGCCTCAAGCTGAAAAAATGTTCCTGTTAATTGATTAAAGTGCAGTTCAGCAAGGTAGCACTTATCTGATTTATCCCAGGTAGTTTCCAAGCACTGAGTTTCTGGGTTATAAATCTCGTCTACAAAATAACAGCTCAACTCACTTAAATCTCGAATAGTGGTGCGCCAGTGGTAAACCAGTTGGAGTGAATTGGTGGGCACATGAATATAACTGGTTACATGAGGCTCGCACTGGGCAGCACCAAGTGTAATTTGTTGGGGGGTAGCCACTAAATCAGGAACTAAGGTAAGGTTTTTATTTCTGTTAATGGTCAGGCCTTGGTATTCAGGATCAGGAAGGCTTTGACCTGTACAGTTTTGCCAGTTGGCCAGCTGATTACCATAAATCATTAAGCACTCTTGGCTGATTTCCTCTGCGATTACCTGTTCTGGATAATAGCTATATTCAGAGGAAACATAACCAGAAACCAGCTTTAGCACTTTATCTTTAAAATCATGTCTTTTCTGCTCGACCAATACTAAGTAATCAACCCCATTAATCTGACAAATAAGGTGGGCTGACACACCTAAGTTATTTACCGTAAGATTGATTTCAGAGCTGGAGCCGGTCATCAGTAGCGAATTATTACGTTTAACTTGTAGCTCCTCAAAAGAACAAGGAGCGTCTATCGGTAATATTTGCAACTGCCACTGTCGATTATAAGTGTTGAAATGGCTCATCACCTGGTAAGGGTTGAATTGAATATGATCAGCAGGGTGGAACTTCAATAGCTGTTTATTCATTACGGCTTCTCAGCAGCGCTTGTTGGGCGCACTTAATATTATGGCTCATATGCTCTGGATTGATAGTGCCTAAAATAATACTGGTTACACCAGGATGAGCAAAAATAAAATCCATGCTGGCTTGCACTGGGTCTTCATAGGTTTCTGAGCAGATATGGCCACTGGCCAAGGCTTTTTTTATGAAGATAGCTTTGTTGTACTCTGCCGCATAATCCAACACTTCAATTTCGTCAGAATACGACAGGTTATGGGTTGCCATGACTGCATCAGCTTGTTTTAGTGTAGCAAGTCCGCCTTCAACGGTTTTAGTGGACATACCTGAGGCTTTGATTTTGCCTTGTTTTTTCAGGTCAGCTAGTACCTCTAAGGTGCCATATTGCTCAATAATGGTTAAATCATTCCCATCAGAATGGACCAGGACAATATCTAAATAATCGGTATTTAGTCGCTGTAAACTTCGTTCAATGCTTTTGATAGTGTGCTCTGGGGTAAAATTAAAACTGGACTGTCCATCGATAAATTCTTCACCAGTTTTAGTGCAAATTACCCAGTCATGGCGCTGGCCTTTTAGTAAAGGGCCTAAACGCTCCTCACTATTGCCGTAAGCAGGGGCTGTATCAATTAAATTAATACCCAGATTTTTTGCATGTTGTAGTAGTTTTTTTGCTTCTTGGTCGCTGGGTATTTTAAAGGTGGTAGGATACTTAACCCCTTGGTTTCTCCCCAGTTTAACGGTGCCCAAGCCAATAGCTGAAACACTGATATCTGTATTTGCCAGTTTATTTTTTATTAATAATTCAGATTTGCTCATCAAAATACTCCTGCCAGAATGGAGCACTAACAATAGGTGGATTTAGCCAATCCGGTAATACAGCTTGTGTAGTGTTCGGTTGAATATTAAGCTGAGAAAGCTGTTTAATTATCTGATCAGCAAGATCTGGTGCTAAAGCTAACTTGGTCGGCCAGCAAACAGAAACGTTGTTTTGGGTTTGGCAATAAGCTGCATCTGGTCGAACTAGGCTATTTTGCTTTGGCTCAGCCCTATTGACTCTAAAAGTCGCCCATTGTGTTTGACTAAAATCTACCCAAGGCAATAACTGTTGTATTTGCTGTTTGGCTGTAGCAATCTGCTCTTCTGTTGACTTATCCAAACCATTTTCTGCAATCGCACCACCTAAATACCATACCCATTGGCCATCAGTGGTAGGGTGGCTAGTGATGGTCATTTTGGGTAAAGCCTGAGCACCGATGCAGTGAGCATAGATGGGGTGGGGATGAGGGTGTTTAATCATCACCATATGCAGTGGGCGCAGTTGCATTTGAGGGGTAGCGAAATTTAATTGATTTAGAATATCTTGGGTGCCTTCCCCTGTGGTTAATACGAAGTGTTGGGCAGAAACTGTTAATCGCTGATTTTGATCATTGATAACAACTTTGTTTAAAGTGCCCTGTTCATTCACTTGCCAGTCAATCTCGGCATTATCGGTTAATTGAACAGCAGATTGTTGAATTGGTTTAACTAATGCCTGAATAACAGAGGGTACATCCAGCACCACTTCATCCAGCTGATATAAATCGCCTTTAAAGGCAGGGTTTTGAAAGACTGTTGGATACTCTTTTTTACTGAGCTTATTGACTCGTCCACGTAAGGCTTTACTGGCAAAAAAAGTGGTTAATTTAGAGCCTAGCCCTTGGGTGGACCACATGTAATGGTGTTGGGACAATACTTTAACGCTGGTGAGATCAATTTCGCCTTCACCGGCAAGACACTGTCGCCACCGGCTGGGCATTTGTGAAATGGCTTCAGCGGATTTAGTTAGGGTGCCAGTGAGTGTGTATTTAGTGCCGCCATGGATAATCCCCTGAGACTTAACTGTTTGGCCACCACCAAAACTGCCTTTTTCTAAAATAAGGCAGTTATAACCTAGTTGCTGCAAGCGATTAGCTAACCACAGGCCAGCAATACCACCACCAACAATTACAATGTCTGTTTTGATTGAGTCAATCATATATAATCAATAATGTTGCCGAAATTTTAGGCAGTATGAGACTGCACAAACGATATAAAACACGCAGCAAGTACTTCCCTGTATGCTCGAATCGGCATCCTTGCCTCATACGGTTTTCTATCGTTTATCCAGCCTCTTAACAAAAAAGTAAATGCCATCAGTATACCCTGAATATTTCATAAAGTTATGCTCAATATCGGTTGGTTGATTATTAGGCAGATCTGTGAGGCTCTGAGGATAGGGATCACTTCAATTGACTATGCTATGATGCGGCCTCTCCAAAAACTACATCATTTTGGCTGTTATGAACCGACTTTGGTATACGTTGCTTTTTTATTGTTTGCTCCCTTTTGTTTTGCTAAGACTCTCCTATCGAGGGCTACAAGCACCGGCTTATCGTAAACGTTGGGGTGAACGGTTTGGCTTTTTTACAAAGCCACAATTATCAGAGCAACCAATTTGGGTTCATGCGGTTTCTGTGGGGGAAACCATTGCGGCAATCCCTTTGATTAAGCAAATCCAGCAGCAATATCCTGAATGTCCACTGGTCGTGACCACCATGACCCCAACTGGCTCAGAACGAGTAATAGCATTGCTGGGTGATCAGGTGTTCCATGTGTATGCGCCCTATGATTTGCCAGGTTCTGTCAGTCGATTTTTAGAAAAAATAAATCCCTGCTTAGCTGTCATTATGGAAACAGAGTTATGGCCAAACTTGATTCATGGCTGTGCTAACAAAAATGTACCAGTGGTGGTAGCTAATGCTCGGTTATCAGCACGTTCTGCTAAAGGTTATGAGCGCTTCAAAAAACTGGTGCAACCCATGTTGACTGAAATTACTCAGTTAGCTGCACAGGATCAGGCAACCGCTGATCGTTTTTTATCCTTGGGGTTGAGCCAAAGTCAGCTGAAGGTAACAGGAAGTATTAAGTTTGATATTGACTCTGACCCTGCTGATCAAGAAAAAGGGGAGGCTCTACGCCAGTCGTGGCTAGCTGATGGCTCTCGTTCTGTTTGGGTTGCTGCCAGTACCCATCAAGGAGAAGATGAAATTATTTTAACGGCTCATCAACAATTACTCAGCACACTCCCAAGTGCATTATTAGTACTGGTGCCTCGTCATCCAGAGCGATTTGATGAAGTAGCCAAGCTGATTGAGCAGCAGCAACTGTCTTATGCTCGGCGTAGTGATAAACAGCAAGTGCCTTCGGATACCCAAGTAATTTTGGGAGACACTATGGGAGAGCTTAAAGCGTTATATGTTGCAGCAGATGTAGCATTTATTGGTGGAAGTTTGCTCGAAGGGGGGGGCGGGCATAACATGTTGGAAGCGGCAGTATGGGGTAAACCTCTATTGTCTGGGCCTTATGTTATTAACTTTCAGGAAATCACTGACAAACTAGTGAATGCTAGAGGGATGAAACTAGTCAGTAATACTAATGAGATAGCTGAACAGCTAATAAAGTTACTAACTGATGAAAATCAAAGCAGAGCCGTAGGTAGCAATGCATTACAAGTGGTTGAAGAAAATCGAGGGGCGTTACAGCACTTGTTAGAGTTAATTAGCCAAAATATAACGCATTAGCGCTAGCCTTACGAAGCTAGCGCATCATGTAATGTTAAAGCTTTTCGCTGTCCTTAATTGCTGGTAACAACTCAGTATTTTCTGCTTTGCTAATCCACTTGTTCAACTCAGTTAAATCGTCTGGGCTTAACGTACCAGCCTGCTGCTTCAACTTCAGTGTGTTAATAATGAAATCATAGCGAGCATTCAGGTAGTCTTGTTGAGAGTTATAGAGGTTTGATTGGGCCTCTAATACGTCAATAATATTCCGCGTACCCACTTCATAGCCGCTTTCAGTCGCTTCTAAAGCACTGGCAGATGAAACTGTGCTTTGCCATCTGGCATCTACCCGTTGTACATCAGAGTTGACAGTATTAAAGAAGTTGCGCGTTTGCTGATATGTGGTTCTTACTTGAAAGTCTTTGTCGTGCATGGCTTTTGAAAGCAAAGATGAGGCTGCACGAGACCGTGAGCTAGTCAGGCCACCACTGTAAATAGGGAAGTTAAAGTTCAAGCTATAAGTGGTGGTATTTGATTTGCCATTACTATCAGTAAAGGCTGTGCGACTGCTAGGTCCTGCTGTGTGGCCGTATTGCGCTGAAGCATTGACTGTTGGGGCATGGCCAGCCTTTTGTCGCTTAACTTCTTCTTCTGCTACTTTGACAGCTTCGTTAGCTACCTGAACGGCTAGGTTGCTTTTAAGCGCAGTTTTGACCCAGCTTTCTATTTTGGATGGGGTAGGGGCCTTTACTGGCATATTTTTATCAAGCTTGCCTAAATTACCTGGCAACTGATTAGTTATGGTGCGGATGGCCTCGTAGCTCACTTCTACATCATTTTCTGCAGTGATTCGGGTGACTCGGGCATTGTCATAAACGGCCTTGGCTTCAAGTACATCTGTTTTTGCAATTAAGCCAACTTCAAAACGCTGTTGTGCCTGCTCATATTGGCGTTTAAAAGCAGTTTCACGGGCTTTTGCAGTTTCAAGACTATCTTCAGCCCGTAAGGCATTAAAATAGGCTTCTGCTACCCGTAAAATCAGCGACTGTGCTTCTAAACTAAGCTGCTTTTCTGCCTGACTGACTTCCTTTTTGGATTTAGTGTAAGTAAACCAACTTTGCAGTTGAAAAACCGGCTGCTCCAAAGAGGCACTCCAGCCATGGGTATTGCCGCCACTGGTGCGGTTGGAAATACCATTTTGCAGTTGTACTGTTTTGCTGTTCGAGGTACTAGCTGACAGGTTTACTTGAGGAAGCAAACCAGCTAGCCCTTGATTATCTGCTTCTTGGCTAGCATTAAATTGCTGGCGAGCCGCAGCGAACTGGGCATCACTTTCTAATGCCTGTTGGTAAATGGTCAGCAAGTCTGCCTTTTCAGCCATCGCTAAAGGGCTGGCAAACAGGGAAACTAGCAGGGTAGTAGTAAAAGGTTTCAATGCCATAAATCGAATCCCTTGAGTGAGGTATCTATAACCTGGATACGCATTACATTTATTTTCATAGTGTTTTTTTAAACTGGGCATCATATTCAAGCTAGCATTAACCAAAAGTAAACCACACTTTTAAATCAGTTGTTGTACGGCTAAATAGCCTTTATAAAAGTGAGATTTATAAGTTTAGTGACACCTAATACTTGAGCCGGTTTTTAAAAATATGGTGCTTAGTGTAACAAAACAAATTTATAAATGGGTGAGTTTTTGAATTAGATGTCGATATTTTAAGTTATAATTTACACACTTTATACTACCTAGTGTTGTGATAATTTTACAGATATTTTGTCGTCAATAATACTTAAGCCTACCTTACGCTTATTAATCCTACTGGTTTTGTTATCTGTGTTATTTGCTTGCTTTGTTAACAAGTAAATCAAAATTACATAGTAACTGTTTACTTTAAAAAAAAGCGACTATTTCTGGTATCAAGAAACGCTTAATCTGGATATTTCATCGTATATCAAGGGGATTAGGCTATATGGAAGCTTCCTGTGGTTTGATGGAGTATCTGAGTTAAATCGGCTTGTATCCCATTTCAAGCATTTGACTAGCAGACTCTATTGGCCCTTTCACAAAGAAGGAGCGTCAGTTATTTTGCCAATAGGTTGAATCAAGTGTAATGTAAGTTAGTCTAAGGTCTTAAGTAACGTCGTGGGAAGGTGTTTGGCATGAGGAAAGCTGGCTATAAAGTAGACTTGGTCAAGCAACAGGCAGTCTGTGAGGCCAATTACTTTAGGCTGTGTAAGCTATTGCCAGGTAATGATGAAGATCTAAGGCGAATAGCCATCTCTCACGGTAGCTATAAGGGCATTTTGACCCTCAAGGTTGTGGAGCGCTGTAAATACACTTCGGTTATAAGCCTGATTCATGATGCTGAATGGGGGGAGTGGGCTATCACTCCTCTGATGAGTGTTCGAGTTTATCATGATGTACAAATGGCAGAAGTCATCAGTGCTCAACAGAAGCGCCACTTTGCTGCAAAGTATAGCTATCCTAACCCGCAAATGTTCCATCCCGATGAAAAAGCACAACTAAACCGTTTTTTAGCAGATTGGCTGGCCTTTTGCTTAGAGCAAGGGCATTCATATGAACCTGTGAGTTTGTCATCTTAATGATGACTCCCTGATTGAAAGCTTTATATGTAGTTCTAATGGGTTAAATGTGATCTGGTTTTAAAAAATAGCATGGGGTCTGATATATCAAAGTACGCGCTGCTATAGTTACTCAATAGTGATAGCGACTAAATATCGAGAGTCACTAAATCGATAGTTACCAATATTAAATCTGGTAATTTCAGCAACATATTTTTTAGATGTTGTGCCTAATGACGTTGCTAATCTGGCAACCTATTTATCAGTTTTATTGAAGAGCAAGCAGGACTTAACCTTTGTCAGTAAATACAGCATCTCAGGTGGCATTACGAATTTTACAAGTAACCGATAGCCACCTTTATGCAAGCCAACAGGGACAACTCCTGGGAGTGAATACTCAGGATAGCTTAAAGGCAGTTCTTGTCGCATTTTCTCAGTTACAGCAGGAAGTTGATTTAATGTTAGTGACTGGTGACATATCGCAAGATGGTAGTCCGGAGTCTTACCAACGATTTGTTGATTGTACAGCTTCTTTTAAAATGCCCCAGCGCTGGATTGCTGGTAATCATGATGAATATCTTTTAATGCAGCAGTTGTATAAAAATAACCCCTGTTTAAATAAGGCTTTTGTAGCACATGACTGGCAGGTGCTTATGTTGAACTCTAATGTGCCAGGTAAGGTTTATGGTGAGTTGACTGATGAAGAGTTGAGCTATCTTAAACAACAATTAGATAATCCAACTGCAAAATATACAATGATTTGTTTGCATCACCATACACTGTCTGTAGGTTGTGTATGGTTAGATAATATTGGTCTTCGAAATGCAGATAAATTTAACCAATTAATTGATCAATATGATCAGGTTAAGCTGGTGTTGTGTGGTCACATTCACCAAGAGTTTGATCGCCAAGACTATCATGCCCGCTATCTGGGCTCTCCTTCCACTTGTGTACAGTTTGCCAGGCAAAGCTCTGAGTTCAAACTAGATAACTTAGCCCCTGGATTCCGTTTAATTAACTTGATGAAAAATGGCGATATTGTAACCAGCGTTCACCGAGCGGAGCAGTTTAACTTTCAAATTGATGAGAATGCCAGTGGGTATTAGGCGCTAATCTCAGTGTTTACCTAAACAGCTAAGCCAATTAGCTGCTAGAATCATTCGCTTTATCCTGTAAAGCCTTATCGCAGCAGACTTACTTCGACTTTTTGGCTATATCTGTAAAGGTATGTGCAAGGGTGAGTGTGCAGTAATTTATCTAGGTAAGAAGACGAGATTAATGATAAATGAAAGTGCGTTAGCCAGACCTTTGATTGTGTATATTCATGGCTTTTGCTGCTCGCCGGCTTCAACTAAAGCCCGATTGTTGGTTGAATCACTGAAGACACAGCCATTTTTACATCAAGTATGGGTACCTACCTTGCCTTTCGGGCCTGAACAGGCCATTGATTTATTGTGGCCTCGCCTTCAACAAGAAAGTCAGCAAAAGCCTGTTTATTTAATTGGCAGTTCTTTAGGGGGCTACTATGGTACCTGGCTTTATCAGCAGCTAAGCCAGCAGTATCAAAAAAGTAAAAGTGTTTATGAAGCAAAACTGGTCTTGATTAACCCAGCTGTTCGTCCTTATGAAATGATGGCAGATTACTTAGGCGAGCATAATAACTATTATACTGGTGAACAGTATATCCTGACTCAAGAGCATGTTAATCAGCTAAAGGCGTTACAGGTTTCGGCTATTACTAATCCAGACAATTGTCTATTGCTGGTACAAACAGGTGATGAGACTTTAGACTACCGAAAAGCTGTTGACTATTATCAAGCAAGCCCAACCCAGATTATCCCTGGAGGAAACCATGGTTTTGAAGGGTTTGCAGAATATTTGCCGCAAATTTATAAGTTTTTCGGTCTACTTTAACTACTGTATAGAGTGTAATGAGTAAATATAACGCTGAATCCATAGAAGTACTAAGTGGCCTGGACCCGGTTCGGAAAAGGCCGGGGATGTACACAGACACCACGCGTCCTAACCACTTGGCTCAAGAGGTCATTGATAACAGTGTTGATGAAGCGCTGGCAGGCTTTGCTAGCCAAATAGTGGTAACCCTGAATAAGGATAACTCACTGTTAGTGACGGATAATGGCCGTGGGATGCCAGTTGATATACATCCAGAAGAGGGTATTAGCGGGGTTGAGCTAATTCTGACTCGACTTCACGCAGGTGGTAAGTTTTCCAATAAAAACTATCAGTTTTCTGGTGGTTTACATGGGGTAGGGGTGTCTGTAGTTAATGCCCTATCCAGTCACTTAGAAGTGACTATTAAACGGGGTGGCCAGGTTTATCGAATGGGCTTTTTAGGTGGAGAAAAAGCCAGTGACCTGAAAGCAGCTGCTGAGTGCAAAAAGCGAGATACGGGAACGACTGTGCGTTTTTTGCCTGACCCTAAATATTTCGACTCCCATAAGTTTTCAGTGGTTCGACTTAAACATGTCTTAAGAGCGAAAGCTGTGCTTTGCCCAGGACTGGAAATTATTTTCAATGACCAGGCCGCTAATGAAACTGAGCACTGGTATTACGAAGATGGTTTGCAAGACTACTTAAAGCAGGCTACAGAAGCATTTGAAACCTTGCCCCCAACCCCTTTTATTGGTTCGATGGCAGGTAATACCGAAGCAGTAGACTGGGCAGTGCAATGGCTGCCAGAAGGTGGAGACTTAATTGCTGAGAGCTATGTCAACCTGATTCCTACGGCACAGGGTGGTACTCATGTCAATGGGCTACGTACTGGCTTATTGGAAGCTATGCGTGAATTCTGTGAGTTTCGTAATTTATTACCTAGGGGAGTCAAGTTAAGCCCGGATGATATTTGGGAGCGCTGTAGCTATGTACTTTCTGCTAAGCTACAAGATCCGCAGTTTTCGGGGCAGACTAAAGAGCGTTTGTCTTCCCGTGAATGTGCTGCATTTGTTTCTGGTGTAGTGAAAGATGCCTTTAGTTTATGGCTAAACCAGCATACGGCAGAAGCTGAGCAGCTGGCAGAGTTATGTATCAATAATGCCCAAAGGCGGTTAAAAGCCAGTAAAAAAGTAGCGCGGAAAAAAGTCACAGCAGGCCCCGCCTTGCCAGGCAAATTAGCTGATTGCTCCAGTCAGGATCCTGAACGTACTGAGTTATTTTTAGTAGAGGGTGACTCGGCTGGTGGCTCTGCAAAACAAGCGCGTGATCGAGAGTTTCAGGCAATTATGCCGTTGCGGGGGAAAATCCTGAACTCTTGGGAAGTAGAGTCTGGTGATATTTTAGCATCACAAGAAATTCACGATATTTCCGTTGCTCTCGGTATCGACCCAGCTAGCAGTGATTTAAGTGGCTTAAGGTATGGCAAAATTTGTATCCTAGCTGATGCAGACTCTGACGGCTTGCATATAGCCACATTATTGTGTGCATTATTTGTACGTCACTTTAAGCCTTTAGTGGAAGCAGGCCATGTTTTTGTAGCTATGCCACCGCTGTATCGTATCGATATTGGCAAAGAAGTGTATTACGCTTTGGATGAAGCTGAGAAACAAGGTATTTTAGACCGTATCAGTGCCGAAAAGAAAAAAGGCAAAGTCAATGTGCAGCGATTTAAGGGGCTAGGTGAAATGAACCCCATGCAGTTACGGGAAACCACTATGGCACTCGACACTCGTCGTTTAGTGCAATTGACTTTAGAAGATGACGAAGCCACTTTTGAAACTATGGATATGTTGCTCGCGAAAAAGCGTTCAAGTGATAGGAAGCAATGGTTAGAGCGGTTTGGAAATTTGGCTGAGGTTTAGTCGTTTTTATCAGGAAATAATGCATTAGATGTGTAATAGTGTATAGGGGCTTTTGGCCCCTTTTTTTATTAATAAAATTATTGTCAGTGTAAAGATGAGAGACTTTTTGTAACTAAAAAAGTATAACTGATGATTGTATTTTGTATTGCTAGAGTTAGTGGGTCATCGTTTTATGAAAAAAATTAGGAAGCTTTTAATTGCTGTTTGTATGCTGGTACCAGGTGTGACATTTGCAGAACAGTTAGAACTATTGCAAATAACAACCACTGAACCTGAGATTTGCAAAGAGGTACTTTCTTCAAATTCAATTCCTAATGAAAAAATACAAGTTGTATCGGCAGGTGTTATCAATATCACAGCTGATGATGCTGATGAATTTCATTTTGTTCGAAGCATCAAGGGAGCTGAAATTAGTTTAAAAGGGAGGCTTAAGTCCCAAACAGGTAACTTTCAGCATAAAGTGTTGCAAGTAGCGCTAGTAGTATTACGTGAAACCGGGGCTTCTATAAAAACATCTACCAATATTTTAGTTCCTAGCAAAACGCCTGTGTTGATTTCTGGGACTTGTGGTTTTAATGAAGAAACCAGTAACTCAGTTTTTGAGTTATGGTTTGTAAAGTTGACTAAATAATTGGCAAGAAAATAAATGGCCTTAAAGTAATGCCTGAAGGCCATTTATTTGTTCCTTATTACCAGTTATCTCTTGAATATCTGGCCTGCGTTATAGTGATCTTCTTTGGGAACTAACCCCCAATCAGGTGCTTTAATGTTCACAAAGTTCCTATGATCATAATCACAGTTTGGACATCCACTGCGATTGAATGTCAGTGTGTTCACCATTGAAAAGCATTTTGGGCACTTTGTTTCTGAATCGTTTTGATGCATGTTGATAACCCCCTACTAAATATCCTTGTAGGTATTTTAGAGCGTTTAATAAATTGAAATGTATTTTGTGTCACATTTAATTTTTGCTACATGAGTAAATTTATTGTGTCTATCAGATTCGGGATTTGGTTATAGGTTTATTGCAACACTATTCCACAGTTTTCTGGCTCGCGAAGTGAAATTATGTTGGTAACTGGAGTATGTTTTTTGGTCAATATAATTTGAAACGCAATACAATAATATGTCGTACATTATATGAATAGGTTGTATTATAAAAGGTATGCTAGGTATTGAGAGATATGAGTATTTAGGGAAGTGAATACTTTTGACGTTACTGGTTAGATTAAAGCTTTAAACTAGCCAGCAACGAGTGTTAGAAGTAAATACTAGATGAAGTTTATTATTTACGTCTACAGAATAAACCAAGTGCAGCTACACCTAATAAGGATAAAGTGCCTGGTAGTGGTACTTGGGTTACAGTGGTTTTACCCTCTCCTAAGATATGGTCATTACCACACTGCATTGTATATGAAGCAATGAAATCAATATCTTCACCTAAGAAGCTCAAATCGAAACCTGTTGCTAAAAAATGTTTACCTCCTCTTAAGCCTGTTTCAGCATCAGTAAGTGAGTCTAGTAAGTTAAACGTACCAGACTCAATTTGGGTGCCACCAGAAAGATAAGTCCAAGGCCCAGAGGATGCGAAAATAGAAGAGTTAGCTAGCTGACTATTTGCCGTTAGCTTGACGACATCGTAACTTAAATTATTCCAATTAATATCCAGAACATAGTCGAAGTTGTTTTTTGAGCCAGAAGTGCTCAAAAAGATATCGCCGGACTTGAATGTACGTCTGTGGACTGGATCGTAGGCGCCATTGACTAAGTCAAAACCTGAAGCAAGGCTTAGTTGATTGCCTTTCTGATAGAAAGCTTCTAGGTCCCAAGCTTGAATAGAGGGACCAGAACTTGCACCTGGCTCTACTTCGTTATCTTCTTGAGGACCATACCAGCCATTTTTTGAAAATTTGGTGCCATCCCAAGATAGGTTTCTATAGTTGCCATCATTAATTGTAATGTCTTTACTGCCTGGTATATATAAAGCCATTGCTTGAGTGGATATAGCAAAGCTTATGGCAGCACCAATCAAAGCTGATTTATTCATTGGGAGATTACTCCTAAAGTGTATTAAGTAAAAACTTGATATTAAAGTAATAAAACTGTCATTTGAGGCTGCTGCTCATGAGCACAATATATGCCAGAAAAAAATAACTTAGGCTAAACAGTAGGTTGCTAATTGATAAGGACTAAATGAAAGAGTCTTGTAAAAAAAGTATTTGTGACAATGATCAAATATAAGTAAAAATTGATAACTTGTTTAAGCGGGGACTGTGATTTTTATCGCTTTTATTTGGATTGATACTACATAACCTACTCTCAATAAGCAGCTTATTAATATGTTCCTTAATTCGGTTGTAAAACTATAAAAAAGTATTGTGCTAAATCAATAGATATTAAAAATAGGGTTAATGGGGAAAGTTTGCCACTGCAAAACAGGTATTTGAGTAAGAGGTAAACGTTGGTTTTAGTATTTACTCCATACCTCAGTATGGTTAGGAGCTTTCAAGCAAAATGGAATCTTATTTTCGAAAAAAGTTGCAACCAGTTTTAAACTCTAAAAGCTCTGTCAGTGGTTAAATAGGAATTTCTGGTGGTAAATATAAAAGTAATTACTTGCGCTTGTTGGTATTATAATTGTTTTGATTAAAAGTAACACCTAAAATAGAGGGAAAGTAATATCTTTACAAGCTAATTGAGTGAGCTTTCACTAGTGCGACAATAAATTAAGCAAGTTGCCCCACTCAGGATTGATGACCTCTAAATAAAATCTTATTTTTTCTGTATATAACTTGTGAAGTGAAACAAGAATTGTATAAGGGATATAGATTTGGAGCTTTTTTTAAAAAACGATATGTGTCAAATAAGACTACTGTATTTTTGTAGGAGCAGCTATTGATGGATACATACGTAAACTTGTTGCTTTATTTGCATATTAAGTACTACATGGTAAGAGTACAAGAAACTGCCAGCCCGCCTGTTGAGGAGTGGTCTAGCTCTATTACCCCTTTGTTTAATTGTACTATCCGGGCACACAATGTTAGCCCCATACCAATACCTGGGTAGTCTTTCTCGCTTTGTTCTCTCATAAATGGACGAATTAGTTTGCCTAGCTGTTGATCTGATACGCCTATACCATTATCTTCAACTGTTATTTTGAATTTACTCTCTGGCTGTTCAGAACAATGAACCCATATTTTAGGAGTATGCCCTGGACTATTTTTGGGCTGATACAAAAATGCATTATCAATTATATAGGTATAATAAAGCCGCCAATGTTCCTCAATGCCAGTAAATACAGGGAAGTGTGTTGGCATTGATATTTCCATGTTTTTGTATATGTCACCTTGATATTTTTGCTTTACTTCTTTAAAAATTTGTTGAATTAATCTTGATAAATTAATGTTTGTTTGAGACTTAGACTGATGTAAACGTGAGTAAATCAATAATGAGTTTATCATTAATTGAGCTTTATTATTATTGTCTTGCAATAATTGAAACCAATAATTCTCTTTGTCATCTAATTTGTAGGCAAGCCGCTTATGTAACATTTCTGAAAAACTAATAATACCTCGTAGGCAGCCACCTATATCGTGAGAGATACCATATGCTAGATCATCTAGTTCTTGTTCTTCTATCATTGTCTAAATGTCATCCAATTTTCTTATTATTCGCTACTCTACTTATACACATTGGCTGGGTAATTTAACGATATCTATCCAAAACGACTCTATCATTTGCACCACCTTTAGAAATTCTTCAAACTTAACTGGTTTGGTAACAAAACAGTTAGCATGTAGGCAATAACTTTCTTGAATATCTCGGGCAGCCTCTGAGCTAGAAAGAACAATAACTGGAATGCGACTACGTTCAGGACATTTTTTAATAACCTGTAATACTTCTCGGCCACTGACTTTTGGCAGGTTGAGATCAAGTAAAATAATATCTGGAGTAGAAGCATTTTCGTGATTACCTCTTTGAAAGAGGTAATCTAGGGCTTCTTCACCATCCATTGCAACTTGCAGGTCGTTTTTTAACCTCCCATCTTCTAGTACTTCACGAGTAAGCTCAACATCTCCAGGGTTATCTTCAATTAGTAATATTTTAATAGAATTCATAAAGTAGCCCCTTATAATATGAGCTTGTATAACTAACTATTGTAGTACAGTATATAGTAAAGTAAGTTAGGGAGATACATTAAATAAACAAGAAAGTATTTAGTATTTTAATAGAGAAAAGTAAGCTTAATAAAAAATTAAAACTATAGGTGATGCTTTATTTGGTTTAGTAAATATACATGTTACCATTGCTAGTGATAAGCTATAATAAAATAAAGTTGCAAGTTAGTTACATAGTCAAGGGATGATTGTTTTGAATAAATGGAGAGGTATTTTTGCTATCGTAATAACTTCAGCGATTGCTTTATTCGGATTTCGTATATTTACTCACAATCCTAAAGAGACACTTATCATAGCTGAGGGTTCACAACCAGTTTTTGCATTGATTTATATTGCTGAAATTAAAGGTTTTTTTAAGGACGAGAATCTAGAAATATCTTATAAGTCATTTTCATCTGGTCGTGATGCTTTAGCAAGTGTTATTGCAGGGGAGTCTGATCTTGCAACTGTTTACGAAACACCTGTTGTGCTTCAAACAATAGCAGGCCACAAGTTGGCTATTGTTACAGGTTTGCACAACTCATCTAAAAACACTGCTCTTGTTGCAAGGCGAGACAGTGGTATTGAGTTGCCACAAGACCTTAAAGGTAAAAAAATTGGTGTCACAAAAAATACCAATGCTGAGTTTTTTTTAGACTTCTTTCTAAAAAGTCATGGAATGTCAAAAAGTGATGTAATATTACTTGATCTAAAGCCTTATGTGATGGCGCCAGCCATTAAAAGGGGAGTAGTTGACGCTGTTGCGATATGGAATACCCACCTGTATAGCGCTAAAAAAGTTCTTGGTGACAGAAAATCAGTCGCTTTTTACTCAGAAGTATATACTGAGCTGTCAGTGCTAGTTGGTAAGCAAAATAAAGTAAAAGATCGAAAAGAGGCGCTGCAGCGTTGTGTTAGAGCTTTGGCGCGTGCAGAAAAATTTTTGCAGGAAAAACCGCAACAAGCCATTGATATAGTTATTAATCATTTATCAAAAATACCTAAAGAAACAATTCGTAATGTTTGGAATGATTTCAACTTAGAGTTAAAGCTTGATAATGTTCTATTAACTACTTTGAAAGTAGAAGCAAATTGGTTTAAAGAGCAAGGTGTATTTGATGAAGATATACCTGACTTTAGGTCGATAATTTATCCGGAGTTTTTGGAGGTAGTAAAGCCTAAGTCTGTAACAATTTATAATTGATTTACTAATGTATTATGGGGTTGTGACTTGAACGTAATGGTAAATATTGAGTTTAGATATAAATATTGGTATTTGCGATGAAAGTAAATACAAAATTATTATTGCCAAATGTAATATTACTGTTTCTTGCTGTAGTAAGTATTTCTTATGCTTTTTTAGATATGAGAATGGCTGAAAACTTATTGCGCAAAACAATTAGTCAAGTAGAGTATGCAAATAAAACCTTGAATTATATAAATGCTCTTCAGAAAGCTAAAGATATAAATTTGTTGTCTTATAAATTTATTCAAAAAAAACAAACTTTGTCAGTAATTAAAAAATCAAATGCTGAAATGTATGTTGTGCTTAGTCAGCTTAAAGAGCATCTAAAAGATGAGGCAGCATTAAAGCTTTTATCGCAATTTATAAAAATTAAAAAAAGTAGTCAAAGTATACAAGATAAATTGATACTCTCGATACAACAGGCAGATATAAAAAAAACTGAGTCTACATTTATTCAGTGGGAAGTGCTGTCGTTACAAGCAGAGGCAGTGTTAAAAGATTTGACAAATTTTAATGTAAAGAGAATAAATGACGTAGTTGATGAATTTAATAAGCTGCAGAAAGATTTTGCAATTACTACAGGTAGTATGCTTGTTTTTTTGGTTTTTATAATAATACTATCTTCTTTTTATTATCATTATTTCATTGTAAAGCCAATTTGTGCTCTTAGTAGTAAAATGAATCAATTTTCTATTAAAAAGACAGATAATAATATAGACTATATAGATTTTATTGACTCAAATGATGAAGTTAGTAACTTAGCGAAGTCATTTAATAAAATGGCTAAAGACTTACTTCATACAACCGTTTCCAGAGATTCTCTTGCGAATGAAATTGAACGTCGCAAAGCTTTAGAAAAAGATCTTGAAAAAGCTGAAGAACGTACACGTCTTGTGGTTGAAAGTGAGTCAAATGCTCTGATTCTAGCTAACGAGAGTGGTTTTATTACTATGGTGAATCGCCAAACAGAAGTTATTTTTGGTTATGACCGAAAAGAGTTACTTGGTCAACCTATAGAAGTACTATTGCCAAAAAACTTGCGAGAGGTACATAAAAAGCATTTTCGAAGATTTAAGCAAGATATGAATAAGCGATCGATGGGAAAAGGAAAAGAACTATTTGGTTTGCATAAAAAAGGAAATACTATTCCAGTAGAAGTTGTACTAAGCCCCATAGAATTTGCATCAGGGGTAAACTTTCTTGCTTCTGTTACTGATATTAGTGAACGCCTTGCTGCTCAGCAAGAAAAAGATAATTTAATTAAGCGGCTGAGCCAGTCTAATGAGGAATTAGAGCGTTTTGCGTTTATTTGCTCTCATGACCTACAAGAGCCATTGCGTATGGTTCGCAGTTATTCAGAAAAATTGCAAGTTAAATTGGATAAGACAACTCTAGATGAAAAAGCCAGCCGATATATGCTTTATATGACAGAGGGTGCTACTCGTGCTCAGGAGTTAATAACCGATATCCTTGCTTACTCAAGACTGGATGTTGAAGCGCGTTTGGAGTTGGTTAATATAGAAGATACCTTGGCAAGTGTATCTGATTGCTTACAGAGTGTGATTGATAAGACTGGAGCTAAGATTCAATATGGCTTATTACCAAGTTTGTACGCAAATCAGACACTGATGTTACAGTTGTTCCAGAACTTAATAAGTAATGCTCTAAAGTATTGCGATAAAGCTCCTGTAGTTGAAATAGCATTCAACTGGAAAGGAGATTGGGGTGTTTTTAGTATAAAAGATAATGGTATTGGTATTGCGCCTGACTATCACACTAAGATATTTAAAATTTTTCAGCGCTTACATGGAAAAAATGAATACAGTGGTACAGGAATTGGGTTAGCAATATGTAAGAAGATTGTTGAGCAGCATGGAGGAAAGATAAGTGTTTTATCTGAAAAAGGCCATGGTGCTACATTTGAATGTAGTTTTCCTAGCGATATAATTGTAATCCCACAAAAGGAAGTGGGATAAAAGCTATGAATTAGAGGTTTTTCTATGGTGTAAGACTAGTCAGTGAAGTTGTTTATGCACAGAATCTGCACAAAATCTACGGTGTAATTGCTCATCCCATTCGTCATGTTTGCATAAGTTTTTTTTATATTTTGAATCAGGCATTCAGGATATATGATGATGCAAGCTAGTTTAAATAAACAGTGTATTTCTACAAGTTGCCGGCAAGTTGAACAACAACTAGTTGAGAACCCATTGGTAACCGCTGTTCGATGGAATGCTGCTTTTATTTTTAGCCAGTTACTGGTTGTCATTAGCCTCATCTACTTGTTTAAACCAACATTACTGTGGGTTTGGAAGCAGATACAAACTGCTGAAAACAGCTTTCATATTATTGGTGTGGGGTTACTAGTTGGTTTAGCCATACATAGTGTTGTTTCAAAGAAACTACTGTTGACGCTGAGCTTTCAAATTAAAAAACTGCCATTAGTCGTATTCACTGTAGGTTGCTTGATTTTTTTATTAAATGAGCGATTGACGGGCATTCATATTTTTTCTGCCACTTTGATGCTGATTACGCTATATGGTTTTTTAGGATTATATGTAAAAGCTACATCCTGGGCCAAAGCATTTTTACCATTTGCACTACTGATTTTATTACTACCCTTTGAAGGCTATTTAGATATTTACTTAGGGTTTCCTCTCAGGTTATTTTCAGCAGAGATGGCTAAACACTTTCTTTCAAGCTTTGGAGTTATTGCATTAACCCGTGAGTCGGTTATCTTGATTGAAAATAAGGCTGCTATAGTCGATTTAAGTTGTAGTGGTTTAAAAGGGCTATGGGCGGGGTTAATTTTTTATATATTTTTAACTTGGATAGAGAGTAAAAAGCTTTCTTTACGTTGGCTAATTAGTTTGATGCTATTTATTTGCTGCTTGGTTGGTTTCAATATCTTCCGAATTATTAGCTTGGTTGCTTTAGATTTAGTGCTTAACCTTCCTCAGTTAGCTAATTATGCCCATACAATGCTTGGTGTGTTAGGTTTTGTTTTTTCCTGCCTATTTGGATGGCTACTGATGAGGCTTCAAAGTGGAAATATTCAAATATCACCAAAACAAGAATCAATGAATACCAACCCACCTAATTTGTCTTTGATAAGTGTAGGCTTTATAAAAAGAGATTGTTACGGCTTGGTTCTACTATTTATCATTATAACAGGGAGCATCTTTCTCTATGAGCCTTTACCAAAGCAGCAATCAATAACTAATAAAAGTATCGAACTACCAGTTGACTTTAATGGTAAAGAGGTAGCATTTCTACCGATAGAAGAGAAATTTTTTAAAAGGAATTCAGCTAGTGCTGTTAAATATCAGTTTGAGTGGAGTGGCCATCAAGGCAGTTTAATTTTTGTCTATAGCCATTACTGGAAGTCTCAGCATGATCCAAGAAACTGTTATCTTTCGCAAAATATTACGGTTGATTATGAAAAAATTTTATCGCTATCAGCAGAGTATGATAGTAAGCCAGTAGAAATAAAATACCTGCATCTTAATGGTGGACAAAATTCCGGTTTTTATTGGTTTCAGTCTCCGACTAAACAGACAGCTGATTATTCATCTCGTGTATTCTCAGGCTGGTTAACTCCCAGTGAGCCTTGGGTAATGGTATCAGTCGCTTGGGAGGGAGAGTTAAGTGCTTTGGCAACTGAAAAATTTGTTGGCAAAGTATATAGCCATATAAAGAGTCAATTTTAAATCCTTCACATTAGTTATATGGTCGTCGGAAAAGAATAGTGATAATGGAGTTAGATTATGAGTAGTCAGCAGCTAAAAAAAATTATGTATAAGTTGATAAGATTGTTTAACTATGGACTATTTTGGTCTTGGAATCTTATCTTCTGTATTGTTGCTTTATTTATCTTAGTTCCTTATGTTGTGGTGGTGGCTATTAATGACGCCATGTTGGGAGCAGGCACCTGGGGGCAAGCAGGCTATGCGTTATTTGTTATTGTTATCCCAATAGTAACAATGGCTTTAGGTGTTACTGTATATAGAAGAAACCCGTCAATGTTACTAAAGCTATTTTACGGGTTTGAAATGCCAGTGGTATTTTTAATCTTGATGCGATTGATCTTGCTAAGAGATATTAATCCTGGCATGGTCCATTTGTTATTTAATATTTTTATTGCAATAGGGTCTTTTTTCTTTTTAAGCTGTATTGCTGATACCAAAAAATTGAAATTACTTGCTCTACCTTATGTTAGGGTTATTCTTGCGGTAATCACCCTAATGACAGGCTGCTATTTAGCTGCACTGATGTTGCCTTTTGCCATACCCTTTTTTATTAGTACTATAAAAGTGTTGGCTGAAATAGATTGGCTAGAAGTGTTAGAGAATTTGTTCTTATTTCCAGCTATATTTTTTGCAGTATTATTAGGGGTTTACAGCTTTAGCTTATTTATTTTTCTTCCATTTGCTATGACTTCCCTCTATATAAGTCAGTTCATCAAGGAGTGGAAAGTAGCAAATAAACAATTAAATATGCCACTTGTCTCTGCTGCAGTTGTTTTACTAGTAGTAGCCAATATTGGTACCTTTATCGTAGTTAATCAGCAGCCACAGCAGCATATATTCAACGAACTTGGTGAAATTACAGATCAAAAACCCTTGAGTATTGAGCAAGTCAATTACTTTTTAGAAGAAAAGGATAGTATTCGAACAGCGCTAGTGAATACTTATCTTGGTGCTTATCGATATGTGTCTACAGATGAGAAAAGTACAGCGGTACTGGCTGCTTATAAAACAGCGCTGGGTTCTTCTGATTATATGCTGGCAAAAATATCTCAAGCATTCTTTAATACTATGGCTAGTCCTTTTCTTTATGACGGCAAAAATTTTCGACAGGACAAAGCAAAAGCTGCGGCTATGTACAAACGGTTATTTGATACTCCAATTGAGAAAGCCGAAAAACATGCCATTATTGATGCTATTCAGGCAACCTGGGAGCGGGAAGAAATGGCGGCAGGGTTAATCAATGCAGCTAATCGACATGTGTTAGTAACAGAACAGCAGATTTGGGTAAAAGCAGTTGCTGATACTGCAAAAATTAATATCGTACAACGCTTGGAAAACCAAACCTTTACTAACCAGGAAGTGGTTATGCATTTCTCACTGCCTGAAGAAGCGGTATTGACAGGTTTATGGTTAAGTGATGATGAATCAAAGCCTCGTAAATACCCATTTGTTATAGCGCCGAGAGGAGCAGCACAGCAGGTGTATAACGATGAGGTTAAGCGACGAGTTGACCCTTCTTTATTAGAAAAGGTCGGGCCAAGACAATATCGGTTACGCGCTTTTCCGGTGTTAGCTAAAAATTGTGAGCGTAGCTCAAGGTTTTTCTATATTCGCCATAATTGCAAAACTGACCCTTTATTTGTTGAGTTTGAATACACAACAACTGCAAATAATGATGGTAGTTGGCCTTTACCAGAGCTATTGGAACAGCGAAACTTATTTTGGAATCATAGCTTAGAGCTAACGTTAAACGGACAGAAGCTAGTAAAGGGAGAAACCTGGTTACCTGAAGTATTTTATTATGAATCTGAAAATACACAAAGAAAACCAATGCAAGCAACGTTTGGCAATACCATCATTACTGCTAAGCCAAGAGTGTTAGAAAATCATCAAGCTCAACACAACTATACAGATATTACAGTGGGTGTACTCGTTGATAGCTCATACAGTATGAATACTAACAGGCAAGCTGTAACCAGAGCGATATCTTGGTTAGAGGCAAATCATGTTAATTATGATTTGTATAGCTGTAATGTCGCTTGTACTCAACTAGCAAATAAGAAAAGTGATTTTGACTTCCTAAGTAATCAGCAACCTTATCAGCAGCTTTCTCTTTGGAAAAAGCTGCTAGGATTTGATCAATACAATATGCTGATTATGTTGACCGATAAAGGCAGCTACGAATTAGAAAAAGATAATAACGATCAATTAATTATGCCTGCGCCTTTATGGTTAGTGCATCTAAATAGTGAATTGCCTTATGCTTACAATGATAATATGCTAGAAGCAATAAAGAAAAGTCAAGGTGGTATAGCAGAATCTATTGAGCAAGCTTTTTTAAGGCAACACCATCGTAAGCAGTTTGTAGAAAAAGATAAAAGCAGTAAAGAGTTAAACAATAATATAGAAGTAAAAGTGGAAAATGAACAAATAAATGATAGAAGCCAAACCATTCCTTTTGCTATAACAGATCATTACTTGTGGTACGCATCTACCGGTGATAATTTTAATGTCTCAAATAATAATGAATTCTTTACAAAATTAGCAAGTAAACAATGGCTTGAGTATTTAGCAGTGAATAAAGACACAAGTAGTTTACCTGTATTAGATGAGCTGCATTCAATAGCAAAAGAAAATCAACTAGTTACCGACTATTCATCCATGCTGGTACTCGTGAATGAGCGTCAGAAGCAAGCTTTGAAGGAAGCTGAAGCAAAGGATGACCGGTTTGATCGAGAAGTGGAAAGAGGTAGTGAAGATATTACCTCACCTACAGATGTTTTCTCAGTACAAGCTGTTCCTGAGCCAGAAGAGTGGTTGTTAATGGGGTTGGTTGCTATTATGTTAGGGACTGCTTATTTTAGAAGGAAGAGAGATCAACATTTGATCATGAAAGTAGCTGTATAATAATTTTTATGTGGAGTAATTAAAACAAACCAATCTGTTTATCCACCACTTCACTAAACGAAGTATCCAAAAAATGCAGAATACTATCAGCAATCGGCATGATTTGTCGTTCAATATAAAGGTCATAATCCAGTGCTGATTGCAGATATTCAACTGGTTCTGGCCCACTGGTAGTTAAGCAATACTCTATCCAGCCACCTCGGTGATATTTTGGTAGCTTATTTTCTTGCTGTCTTCTCAACTCTGCTAGTTTGGCCGCTTGTACATGGGGTGGAATATTTTTTTGATAATCGGCTAGTTTACGACGGATGCGTTTTCTATAGACGAGTAAATTATCTTTTTGTCCATTATAAATATCGGCTATTAGTGAACGTATATAGTCTTGATAAAGTTCATTGTGGAATATACGGCGATAGAGTTCCCGTTGAAACTCCCTTGCTAGTGGTGTCCAGTCTGTTCTAACGGTTTCTAAACCTTTAAAAATGAGCTCAGACTCATTGTTCTTATTGATAGCCAATCCGGCGTAGCGTTTTTTGCTGCCTTTTTCTGAGCCTCGGATAGTCGGCATAATGAAGCGCTTGAAGTGTGTCTCAAACTGAATTTCCAAGAAACTTTTTATTTGGTACTCTGTATAAAGATAGTCTGCCCACCATTGGTTAAGCTCTTTAGCTAGTTGTTTACCAATATCTTTAATAGTTTCTGATGCAATATTGGGATGATAGCCTTTTAAGGAAACAAACACAGAGTCTGTATCGCCATAAATGACTTGATAGCCTTTTTGTTCTATTAAGGCTTTGGTTTTGTATAAAATAAAATGTCCGCGCAGGGTGATAGAACTAGGTAAACGGTAATCAAAAAAGCGGCAGCCAGGAGTACCTAGTACACCATAAAAGGAGTTCATTAGTATTTTAATGGCTTGGGACATGGCGGTATGGTTGTGTAATTTAGCTTCGTCTCTTGCTGCCCAAAGTTCACCAATAATATCAGGTAAAATATTTTCTTGTTTTGAAAATACAGCGCCATTAAAGCCTGGAACAAGTTTTTCTTTATTTTCTACTGATGTTTCTGCTTTATCTGTTTTTGGCGTAGTCTGACAGCTTTCAATACCTTTAATCAACCCGAGTGGGTCGATTTTGAAAGTGCGGATAATGCTGGGGTACAGGCTTTTAAAGTCTAGCACTAGCACATGGTTGTAAATGCCTGGGAAGGAATCCATAACATAGCCACCTGGGCTACCAACCCCTTGAGGGTTATCAGGGATATTAGGTGCTACATAGCCTGCACGATGTAAGCGGGGTAAATAACGGTTGTCAAAAGCGGCAACCGAGCCACCAAAACGGTCCATTGCCAGCCCAGTTAATTGGGCGCGCTCAATGGCAAATTCAATAAGCTCAGTTGCTAGGAAGATATCCCATACTAATTGACAATCTTCTAAATTATAAGCAGCAAGTGCCACCTTATCTTCAGTAAACAGTCTAGTAATTTCCTTGCCACGATTATCTTCCGATTGAATAAGTTTTCCCCGTTGTAATACTTCGTTAGCAACCTTCTCTAAGGAAAAACTTTCGAAGTTATAAGTAGCTGATTTAAGGGTATCGATACCATCTAATACCAACCGGCCAGGTAAGGTAAGTGTATAGTGATCATTATTAGTGCGTGACTGGCGCCAATTGAGTAATGTATTGTTTCTACCCAGCTTGAGAGGGATTTGTAATCGATCAGCAACCCGTTGTAGAAAGCGAAAGTCAAAATTAATAACATTCCAGCCAATAATAATATCCGGGTCTATTGTTTGCACAGTACTGATGAACTGAGTCATTAACGCTGTTTCATCATGACAAAAGCAAAGGTAATCTGGCTTTGTTGTATGGCAATCATTGTTGCCAAGCATAAACACATACTGTTGTGTTTGTTGTGGTGTAGAACTACTGGTCGATATTAGCCCAATTGAATAAAGCTGATTGCCAGTGATTGCTGTTTCAATATCCAGTGATAAAATGGTATAACTTGGCTGATAACGACTGGGTTTTACTTTGGGGTTGATTGTTTCAAGAAATCCATTTTTTTGTAAAAAAATTCCATTTATTGAGAAGGTACCAGTAATAAAACGCTCCATTAAAAAGCGGTCAGTCGGTTGAATGTCTGCTTCTAGTGGCACTATACCTTGTTCTTTCAAGAGCTTTCTAGCATCGTATAAAAGTCGCTGCTGATTAAAATAAACAGCATGTATGGTATTTCCTTGAAAGGTTTTTAGGGTAATGGGTTTGTCACGCCAGCCGTTTTTTGAAAGTTGGCTAGATAAGATATATCTAGCCTGCTCTATGTAGCTTGACTCAATAAAGAAAACGGCTGGCTGGTTGATGTAGCGTAGAAGAACAGGGCCTTGTGAGGTAGTTAGCCAAAAGCTCAATTGTAAGTGTGTATTACCTGTGGTATCGGTAATGTCACTCCACTGTCTAGTGATTAAAAAACCATCAAGAGTCTCTGTCATTTTTAAACTATATCTGCTACTTTTCTTCTATTTTGACATGCCAGTAAAGTTGATGGCTAGCTTTCAACAACCTTTTTTAGCTTTACTCATAGCACCACGAAAGTCACTAATTAGTGGCAAGAAAGGAGTATTTAACGAGGAGCATTTAGTTTCATTAATGTAGCTATTAATTCATAAATCCGATAAAAAATCAGCTTTTTATTTAAAAATATTTTAATAGTGCTACCGAGAATGACTGCCTGTATGACGGTTTTGTTATGAAGTTTGTAACAACATAAACTAAGCTGTAAAAGAAGTTTTGCTGTTATCAACAGATACAATAAGCTATGGCTAGTTCAGTTTCAGAAAATAGAAAACTAACTGTTATTGTCAGAGTAGAGCCTGGTTGTCTTGGGCCAGAAGGCATGAGTCATATTGAAGAGTTTTGTAAATTTATTTATGCTAAAGAGTCTGCTCTAGACTACCACTTTGTTAATTGGTCATTTATTCCTCGATATGATAAGGACTTATCTGAGTTTGAGTTTCAAATTGATAATCGTAAGATTACGCCGGCAATGGCGAATAAATATTTACAACTCTTTTCTAAAGAATTAAATGCTTTTGAGGATGAGCTGCATGACCATTTAGCCGACTATATAGAAGAGTATCTTGCCGCTTGAGGCAAAAGGGCTTGTTCAAAAAAGTATTTTGTAATGTCAGAATAAATTGCTGAGAATTAGAATGGTTTCTAGCACAGATAGAGATGAGGGCTTCAGTTATCAAGTAAAAAAATCCCAGAAATATTTTAATAGACTCAGTTTGTTCTTTTATGACTGGATACTCTATGGCATTATTTCCAAGTATGCTTGGGGTTGCTCAACAAAGCGGCTGGATGACCATTATGCAAACTATATTAGCAATAATCACCTTGAAGTAGGTGTAGGAACAGGATATTTATTAAATAGGGTAAGGTTTCACTCAGGAAAAGTGCGTTTAGGCTTGATGGATTTAAGCCAAAGCTGCTTACAAAAAACAGCGAAAAAAGTAGCCCGTTATCAGCCAGAAATTTACCAGCAAAATCTACTTGAACCAATAACTGACTCAATTGAGCCTTTCGACTCAATCAGTATTAACTATGTCATGCATTGTGTACCAGGAAGCTTTAAAGAAAAAGGTATTGTTTTTAAGCATTTAAAATCATTGTTGAGTGAGGGTGGTGTATTATTTGGTACGACAGTATTGTTTCAAAATGTACCGAAAGGGCTATTTGCAAAGCTGGTACTGGCTATCATGAATCAGCTAGGAGTATTTAACAACAAACATGATAGCCTAGAAGAGCTAAGAGACTGCTTGTCATCAAGTTTTAGCCATGTTGAATTACAGGTAGAAGGCTGTACAGCAATATTTGTTGTTAAGCCTTAATTATTGGACTTCCTGGGCTGAATGGTTACTCTGATTGCATACTTGCTAAATGCTGCTTTGTCAGTGATATAAATTGGGGCGTTAAGCCAACATCTTCATAAATTGGGTTACCATCTTCATCGTGGGCAACCACTTTTGCGCCAGGTTGATAAGGAAAAGCTTCTTCCAGCTCATCTAATGCGGCAGTTAATAAGTCGGTTATTATCTGCTGTTCTGAGCGGCCTTTGTATAAGTCAGCAATAGCTGCAACTTTAGCCGCATCATGCTGGGTCAAGCGAATTTCATAAAACTTGCGAGTGCGCTGCTCCTTGTCTGGACTTCCCCATAGCTCAAGTAAGTTGCGGATTTTCATAGTGATTTTCCTACTCAAAAGTAGTTTGTTTGGTATTAATAGTAGACAAGAGTTGATCAAGGCAGCTAGTGGTTTAAGTAATTTATTGATTGAGGGTATGTTTGATTGGTTGGTTACTCGACTTAGAGCCTCTATTCACTGATAATTTGGCTCACTTAAAATGAGCATAAGTAAGTATTTGCTTATCTTGCTTTGCTAAAAAACTGGCTTTAGGTGAACAGCTGAATGCATTCAAAAGATGTTGTAATAATTGGTGCTGGTGCAGCGGGGTTGATGTGTGCTGCTCAGGCAGGAGCCCGTGGCAGGTCCGTATTAGTAATTGATCATGCCAACAAGCCTGGTAAGAAGATTTTAATGTCTGGTGGTGGGCGCTGTAATTTCACCAACCTCTATGTTGAACCTGATTGTTTTTTATCCAGTAATCCTCACTTCTGTAAATCGGCATTAAAAGGATATGACCAGTGGGCCTTTATCAGTCTGGTTGATCAGCATCAGATTCCTTGGCATGAAAAAGAAGAAGGCCAGCTATTTTGTGACAATAACAGTAAAGATATTCTCGATATGTTACTCGCTGAAGTAACAAAGGTTAATGCAACAGTTGAAGTACTAACACAGTTAAAATCAGTGGAAAAGCAGGTTGTAGGCTTTAAGTTAGAACTTGAAACGTTAGATAAAAAGAAAAATATTATTAATACGAAAGTAGTATTGTGCCAGTCGCTGGTTATTGCCACGGGCGGGCCTTCTATCCCCACTCTGGGAGCAACAGGGTTTGGCTTTCAGCTAGCAGAGCAATTTGGCCATAAAGTGCATACCTATCGTGCTTCATTGGTACCCTTCACATGGAATAATGAAGATAAACCTTGGTTTTCCGAGTTATCAGGTATTTCCTTGCCTATTACTGTTGTTGCTAAATCAGGCAAGCAATTTACTAATCAACTGTTGTTTACCCATCGAGGTATAAGTGGTCCAGCTATTTTACAGATTAGTAACTATTGGCAGCCGGGTGAATCAGTCATAATTAATTTATGTTCGAATGTTGAAGCATTAGCAGAATTAAAAAAACGTCAGCAAACTGATGGTAAGGTTCAGTTGAAAACAGTGTTAAATCAATGGTTACCTAAACGATTGACTGATAAATTAATGGAACGCTATTTTGATAATAAAAAACTAGCTGAACTAAATAGCAAAGAAATGAGCTTGATTGCAAACCAGTTAAATCATTGGCAATTTATGCCTGGGGGCACTGAGGGGTATCGCACTGCAGAAGTGACCTTAGGAGGGGTAGATACAAATGATATATCTTCCAAAACAATGGAAAGTAAGCTAGTAGAGAGTTTATATTTTATTGGTGAAGTTTTGGATGTAACAGGGCATTTAGGTGGATTTAACTTCCAATGGGCATGGGCCTCGGGCTATGCGGCAGGGAAGTATGCTTAAGTATTAAATAAAAAGATTAGGGAAGTAACATGCATAAAAGGATTTTAATTAAATTTTTCAGTTATTTGATTGTGCTACTATTGATGGGTGTCGCACTAGTATTGAAGATATCTCTTCAATCAATAAATAACTATCAGGCAGCCTAGGCACAATGGCAATTAATATTAACAAAATATGTCAATCCTGAAGGTAAAGTCGATTATAAAGGATTTGAACAGGATATAGTAGTTTTAGAGCATTGGTTGAGCTTTAAAATTTATTCCTAATGACTGGTCTTTGAATAGTCAAACTTAGCTTTTGCACTCTATAATATAAAGCACTTCCATTGGTCGGAATTAAAAAGGTTTTATGATAATGTTCAATAAAATTTGCTTAATACTATTATTAGGTATCAATCTAATTGCAATTACTGCTTATGCAGAGTGTCACAAAGCGGATTTAGCTGTACAAGTACTTGGTTCTGGTGGTCCAATTGCAGATGATAGTCGTGCTAGTTCCGGCTATTTAATCTGGAGTAAAAATAAGTCAATTGCACTCATTGATGTGGGTGGTGGTGTTTTTCATCGCTTTGGTGAAGCAAAGGCAAAAATAGTAGACTTACAGTTAATAGGGATTACACACTTTCATACAGATCATGTAGCTGATTTTCCAGCCTTACTAAAAAGCGGTTTTTTTATTAATCGGAAAGAAAGCCTACTTGTTTCTGGTCCTGCAGGAGGCTCTCGCTTTCCTGGTTTGCTTGAATTTATGGATGCATTGTTTAACCCGAAGTCTGGTGCATTTCGATATTTATCCGGTTATCTCAGTGGTAAAGGTGGGCTGTTTAAAGCAGAGCTGTTGGAAATAGACAATAAATCAGAACAGCCAACCTCTGTTCTAAAGCAAGAGGGGCTAAAAGTATCAAGTGTAGGGGTTAATCATTGGGCGATTCCTACGGTTGGTTATTTAGTAGAAATAGGTGGTAGACGAATAGCTTTCAGTGGCGATCAAAACGGTGATAATCCAGCCTTTCTCAAACTAATTCAAGATGCTGATATTTTGTTCATGGCCCATGCGGTACCAGAAAAAGCAGATCCTGTCGCTGGAAGGTTACATGCCCGGCCATCAGTTATTGGCAAGTTGGCTAAAGAGACTAACGTTAAGCGGCTAGTACTCTCTCACTTTATGAAAAGAAGCTTAGATACCTTGGATGAAAATATAAAAATAATTAAGGCAAGCTATTCGGGGTCAGTTGAGTTAGCAGAAGATCTGAAGTGTTTTAACCTTGATTAGAGGTTATCTTAACCATATCAGATACAGGGAGTTTTCCCGGTATTTAGTGGTCCATGCGTAAAGTCAGGTGATATTCTTCAAAGCCATTTTTTTTCTGGCAAGGCACTTTTTTGCAGGCATAGTGGGCCTACGTCAAGAAAAAGTAATACAGCTAGAGAATAAATGGAGAAGAAGCTGTTATCTGATTTTGCGCATGGACCACTATTCACATCTTGACTTTTACTGATACCATATCGGTTGTACCTAAACTGTCTACTACACTAACCTGATATTTACCTGCTTTGGTAAACTCATATTGAAAAGCCTGTTTAGGTGTGGTTTCTGCAATTAGCTGACCGTTGATAAACCACAGGTGTTTGCCAATTCCGCCATTGGCTGACAAGTTAATAGCAATTTGTTTAGCTTTAGCTGCAGGAATTAGTGTCTTATCTTTAATGCTATTAATTTGCACACCATTAGCTAGGATGGGTTGTACATTTTTACAGTCTGTATCAGTAGCAGGAATTAAACGGTGCCGTTGCCATTTTCGAGGTAACCATGGGTCCAACTCTCTAGGCCATAATACAATTTGTTGAAGCTTGTAATTGATGCTGGTGCAATTAATGCTGACTCGTTTGCCAGTGTTAGGATTAATAGGCACATTTAGTTTTAAAGGGTTTTGAATAATGTCTGGGTTGGTTAGTGTAGGTGGTACTTGTTTATCTAATACAAAGGCCTGTTTTGTTTGGTAGCAATATTGTTGATTTTCTTGCAGGTTTTTTGAAGTGCCCAGTGGCCAGCAAATAGTTTCTTCACTGACATTTGCTGGGCGTTTTATATAAGGCTTTTTGTATGGAAGTAGCTGATATATTTGCTTTAATAATGGCACAGCTGTGATTCTGCCATGATGGCCTGGCATTGGGCTGCCATCTGGTCGGCCTAACCAAACACCAATGGTATAATGATCACTCACGCCAACTGCCCATGCGTCACGAAATCCATAACTAGTGCCTGTTTTCCAAACTAAGGGCAAGTAATTGGCCTGGTGTGAGCGGTAATTTTGATCAGTTAACATTTGTCTTACAATCCAAGCTGCTCCTGGACTCATTAAATAGCGTTGTTGCAGTGGTTGATCTGCGGTTAAGCGGGGTGTAGCAGCCAGGCCATTTATTGCCAAGGCACGATAATTACCTACTAACTCTTCAAGCTTGATACCAACACCTCCGAGTATAATCGCTAGGTTGGCCTTACTCTGATTAGGGAGGTGCAAACCAAGACCTGCATTTTGCAGTTGAGCTGCAAAATTTTCTGGTGATAAGTGCTCTAATAATTGCACTGCTGGAATATTTAATGAGCGTTTTAATGCATCAGTAGCAGATACGGGGCCATGAAACCCTTGGCTGAAATTTTCTGGTCGGTAGTGCTTATTTAATCGAGGGGCATCGGTAAGTAAAGACGCGGAATGAATCAATCCTTCATCCAATGCCATGGCATAAGCAAAAGGCTTTAACGTTGAGCCAGGGGAACGAATCGCGGAAATCATATCGACATGGCCTAGTCGTTTGGTGTCAGTAAAATCAGCAGAGCCAATATAGGCTTTGATTGCCATGGTTTTATTATTTACAACTAGAACAGCTGCTGAAGTTTTTTTGGGAAGTTGACTTACATAATCTTTAACTACGGTTTCAGCAGTAACTTGTAACTGCCAGTCAACCAAGGTTTGTATTTTACTGTGTTTAGGTTGAGCTAACCTTCTGGCCAATAAGGGGGCGTTTAAATGATGAGCCAGTTTGTTGGCATAAACAGGTTCTAGTTTGGCTGATTTAACTCGCTCTTGAGTCCATAATGAAAACTGTTGAAGGCGATTTAAGACTTTATTTCTAGCTTGTTCTGCCCGTTCTGGGTGGCGGTCGGGTCTAAGGCGACTAGGCGCTTGAGGTAAAACGGTTAATAAAGCCGCCTCAGCATCGGATAAAAATTGACTAGACTTCCCTAAATAAGCATAACTTGCTGCTTCAATACCAATAATGGTTCCCCCAAAAGGAGCATTATTTAGGTAAATGGTTAAAATTTCTTTTTTAGTCAGATGCCATTCTAATTGCAGTGCACGAAAAATTTGCTTTATTTTACCTGGTATCGAGCGCTGATGTGGATCAATAATTCTCGCAACCTGCATAGTTAATGTAGAGCCACCAGAAATAACTTTTTTATTATTTATGTTTTGCCAAAAAGCACGAACTAATGCAATGGGGTTCACGCCTGGGTGTAAATAAAAATATTGGTCCTCATATGCTATTAATGCAGTCAAATAGTTTTCTGAAACCTGGTCTATTGTGATTGGATATTGCCAGTGACCTGCTTTATTAGGGAAATTACGTAAAGGTGTACCATCCTCAGCAACAACTACTTGGGTATAATCGGATGCTTGTGGCAATGTTAGAGGAAAAAGCCAGTCAAATAGTAAAAAAATAGGTAATAACAAAATTGTGATAACTGCTATTAGTTTTGTTAATAGTTTTAATTTCATATTTTACTTCTGTTTTAACTCCTTCTGGAGGTTGTCGCAAAAGCTAGCGGATATGGGGTGACGGGATGTTCTATAGCGGCGGAAGAATATCCTGTTATTCCATATCGAACACTAGACTTATTTTCAACACCCTCTTGTGGCACCCTCAATAAAGGGAGGGCTAGGGGGGATTTAAAATGACTGTAGTTTTTGAGCCATCTCCTGTTTATTTGTTTGTAAAAATCCCCCTTTTTCAAAGGGGGTGGCGGCTGGATTTTGCTTTCGCTCTAATTTACTTTTTCCCGAGATCTCCCAGAGGGTGCTAAAAACATTACTCACTAATAATTTCTAGCTTGTCAGGTGTTTTGCCTATTGCTCTTTTTTCAGGTAGATACATATCTTCAATTAAAGAAGGGGGAACTGCATATTTTCCAGGTGTAACTGCTCGGGTTAAGTAAAAGATATGGTAGCTATCGTATGCATAGCCGGTGGTATTGATTGCAGCTACAAAGCGATCATCACGATATTCGACATGATTAAACTCAACACTTTCATGCCACTTAGCAATGGTTTTACCATTAATCTCGATTTGATCTAGTTTTATGCTGTGGCTAAGGCTTTGGTTTTCTAGTTCTAGCCCTGCTGCTAATAAGTCTACTACCAAAATATCCCGTGAATAATAGTCACTATTAACCACCAGTTCAGTAATGACCAAATCGCCACTTTTTAATTGATCAAGTTGAATGGGTTGTCCATCTAGACTGTAGAAGTTACGGCTTACCTCAAGCCCGCCGTTATTCATCGGTTTGGGAGGATCAATTGGATAGCCACTATAATAAAATGATGCATATAGCGGTTTATCTGTTTGGCTGGTAATAGAGATTGCCTTGGCTAACTGATCACCTGAAAGCTTATAATAAAACGCTTGGTTAGATTGATGTTCAATTTTTTCTCCAGCAATAGTAATGGTAGCTTGCCAGTTGTCTTTATGTGAAAGCAAGCTGTAGCCAGCCATAACCAAAGCATTACGCTCCTGAGTGCTTAGGTACTGGCGATTTCTTAGCAGAGTTTGTAATAGATTGATCAGCTTTCCATTGGCTTTATCATTAAATTCCAAGCTATTTGCAAGATAAATAGATAAAGCTAAATCCCTTAAGCGACCACCGTAGTTAATATAGTATCTATCATCTTTCAATAAACGGCCTTTAGCTTTTTCCCAAGCCTCGCTGGCACGTTGATGGTCACCATGTAATTTAAAAGCAGCTGCTAAATGAGAGTAAGTAAGCGCAGCAAAATCCTTGTCAGCAATTTTTTGATAAAGATTTCTCAGGCTACCTAATGGTGCTTTATTGGCTTTTGCTAACACATATCCAGCATAAGCTTTAATGCTCGCATCCCACTGGTTTTTATCATTATAGTAAGTAGTCAAAGTATGTCGGGTTTGAACATACTGGCGCAGCCGGTTTTGGGCATTTTGAATAGCATTAGCTGGTACGGTAAAGCCTTTGTTTTGTGCCAGCATTAAGAAGTCGGTTGCATAAGCGGTGAGCCAGAACTCCTCATGGCTGTGGCTATCCCATAGGCCAAAACTGCCGTTGGATTTTTGCATCCCTAAAATACGACTAATGCCTTTATTAACTGCTTTTATTTTACTTTCGGCATTTTTAGTTGAAACACCTAGCTGTTGGAAAGCATCTGGCTCAATCAGGGCATGTGGAAAAATACCGCTGGTAGTTTGCTCAAGACAGCCATAAGGATAAGCGTTTAACGCATCAATATGTGAGGATATATTCAACGGAGGCATGCTATGTAAAGCCAAACGACCGATAGCTGTTCCTTCCAGCCAGTTAAAGCTGTCTGGGGCAAGTGAAACCTGTTGGTTAGGTGCTATTTCAGCAAATTGCTTATTGGCAATCGCTGGATAAGCAGGGCGTGTACCTAATCGCCATTCACGATTAATAGAAAGAGGTTCACTTTGATCTGCAAGCTTAATATTATTGATTGATAGGTTGATAATTCCTTGTCCCATCATTTGTTTAGCTTTTACAGCATAAACTAATTGCGTTTTAGCTTGGTCAGCCAGTTGAATAGTTTGTGATTCTGTTGTGGTCTCAGTTTGAATTGCACCTGTCGTGGTTAGGTTAACTGTTAAATCCTGTTGAGCATCTGACAGGTTATGTAAGTCTAATACCAGTTGTGATTGGTCTCCATTAGCTAAAAATCGTGGCATTCCTAGCTGGGTAACGACTGGAGCGGCAATAGTTACTTCTTTTTCAGTAGAACCGAATTGTTCCTCATTAAAAGCAACGGCCATTAAACGAAGCTTGCCATTGAAGTCAGGAATCTCCAGATCAATTTCTGCTTCACCTTGTTCATTGAGTGGCACCAATCCAGAAAATAAAGAAACGATTTTAACAACGGTATCAGGCTTTTTACCGCCTTTTAATAAGTCGCCATCCCCACCATAGCGTAAACTGCCTTTCACCCCTTTGGCCGCTAGCATTAATTGGTTGAATACATCCAGTTGATCAACCTCATATCGTCTTGGGGCAAAAAAGTATTTGTGTGGATCTGGAGTAATAAAGTTGGTGATATTTAATACACCTACATCAACTGCAGCTAAGGTAACGTAAGCCTGTTTAGCTGGTTGCTGTTGTTTATCAGTAACATTAACTTTAACTTTGAGTGTTTGCTCAGGTAGCTGCTTGGTTGGGCTTTGTAGTGTTACCTTGAGCTTTTGTTGAGTACGATCCAGAGGAAGATGCTTAAGCCCAACAGCTCTTACTGGAAAGTCGCCTTGTTTAGCAGCTTTGCCTGGTTGTACTGCGAGAGCTGATAAGTAGATATTATGCTGTTGCCAATTTTTGGGTAAGTTAAACTTTATCTGGGTACCTGCAGGATTAAACTCAACCGTTTGTTTCCATAACAATTGGTCACTTTCAACACTGACAAAGCCTTTACCTTTTATCGGTGCATAGAGTGTGGCAATGACTTCATCACCAGTTTGGTAATGGGGTTTATTAAGTTCAATCTTAATTTGGTCTGGTCGATTACCTAATGTCTCGCCACTTCGCCAAGAGGTTCTAAAGTTATATTGGCTAATAGCACCACTAGCAGTATTTTTAATTTCAACACGATAATGGCCCCACTCAATAGGTAATGAAATCTTTGTTTTACCATTATCATTGGTTGTGACTGGCATATTCAGCAAGTTGACCTGCTCCGCTGTATATTCACTTTGCCAGCCATCATCATTACTGAAATACCAGTGATAATTACGCTCTTCTTTGTAGAAGCTGACTTCTAGGTTTTGAGCGGGTTGTAGTTGTCCTTTGTCATCAACGCTAATGACTTCAAACTCGGCTTGGGTATCATAATCTGGACCACTTTTTCCAAAAAGTGGTCGAAGTCCAACTAGCTGATTAGTGGGCAATAAATTAAATTGACGCTGTCGAGTGAGAGGGCGTCCTCCAGACTCATGGACACTTACCTCAAACCTAACAGCTAATGGAGATTTTATTTGTTGCCACTCAGAAACCAAATTGATTTCATACAGACCTTGGTCATCAAGTACAGCATCTTCTAAGTCAATGTGGTGGTTATATTCGCGATAATTTTCCAAGCCAAAATGATAGTCCTGCCATTGGCTAAATGGGTGGCGGTTTGGTCGTACTTGTGCCATTGCTGATAGTTTATTACCAGCAGCGGGGGCTCCATATAAGTATTGTGCATTGGCTGTAAAGGTAATTTCATCTTTAGCCGACGCTAATAATACAGTTGGCTTAAGAGGATTCCCGCCTAAGTCTAAGGTTAGTTTTTCTGGCAGAAATTCTTCAACTTTAATTTTATAACTATGCTGGTTGTTGTCATTAGTATGAGCAACAAACTTCCAATCTCCTGTGGGAGCATCTGCAGGTAGAGAAAATGAAAAGCTATAGTAACCAGCGGCTTCACTATGCCAGCTGATATTACTCACAATTCGGCCATCAGGTCGCTGTAAGCTGGCAGATAAAGGCATTTGAGGTAGAGCTTTACCGTCGTGGTCTCTTAAAATACCGCTGATTTGCACGGTTTCGCCGGGCCGATAGATATCCCTTGGTGAATAAAGAAATAATGTTTGAGGCTGACTGATTTGCTTGCCTGTAGTAAAGTCACTTAAATCCAATGCAGCTTGAGATAGAGGCAAAATGCTGTATTGTTGATTATCGCTAGCAATAGCTAATGCCCCTTCATTACTATCCATCCAGGTGGTAGCAATACCATCACTGTCTGTAGTGATTTGTCTGATAGGCTTATTGTTTTTATCAAAAATGGTAATGTTGACTCGGGTGGCTGGCTTGGCTGAACTGATGTGACTAGCATAAATGGCAAGTTGTTTTTGATAGCGGCGCGCATGTAATGCTATATCACTCACTGTAAAGTAAACACTAGGATTACTGTAAAGCTGGCTACCTGTTTCCTTTAATATTGCCATATAAACACCAGGCTTCTTTAAAGCAGGAATATCACTAATGGGTAGGTAGGATACAGTTTGCGTATTAACTTTCGTATTTAAGTCAAAGCGACCGTTATAGGCAAAGTCAATATATTTGTTTAGATAGCGATTAAATTGATAGCTATAGACATTTTGGCGATTACCATAACTTTTAAGAAACTCAATTAGCTTATTTGGTTTAACTTGATAAAAATCAACAATGACATCGTTGGTATTAGTTGCCAACACTGGTAAACCATCAGTTAAGCTAGCAGGTAAGATGAAACCATTGCTTTTAAAGGTAACATGGGCTGGTAAAGGTGGTGTAGTAATTACTTTATCAACAGGGTTAGCTAAGGTTTTATTAATAATATTTGGGAGTGCAGATGAAATAAATATTTGGTACTTATGCTCTGGTAATAGATTTGGAAAATAGAGGGTATTACCTGTTTTATTAAGAATCCACTTGCCTGTTATCGATTGTCCCGTTTTTTCATCAATAATGCGTACAAACTGGTTGAGATTTTGCTTAGCATCAAGCGGTGTACTAAAGGTGATAACTGCTGAAAGGCTACCATTGTAAAGTTTGGCTGAGATATTAGCAGCCTGAAAAGGAATGGTTTTGTATACACTGACATTATCATTACTTGCTTTTACAACTTGGTATATAGAAAGCAAATATAAGCTGAGAAAAATGCTAGTTATACACCTTAATTTGAAACTTTTCATTATATGTCCTTGTTAAGCAAATGGGACAAACGGTTTTGCTTCAGTGGATAGTCTCACACTGGGCATATGCTTTGTTATGAAAGCATGACAGAGCTATACGACACTGTTAGGACGTTGCATATGAGTGTTAACAATCCATATAGTGTTTGAACAGTATACTAACAAAAAAACTTGCCATTTCATTGGTTTAAATATGGCAAATTATGGCAGTGAGAAATGGTGAGTTGAAAAGAGAAGAAGCCTTCTGAAGAGAGGGTGAAGCCCGCTTGGTCATTTTACCCGGCGGGCTATAAACATAAAGGCGCTGCCTGTCGACTATTTTTTGTACGCTTTTACGGAGTCAAGAATCGCTTGTTTGGCAGCTTCGCTACCTTCCCAGTTATCAATTTTTACCCACTTACCTTCTTCAAGATCTTTGTAGTTTTCAAAAAAGTGTTCAATTTGTTTGATAAGTAGCTCAGGAAGGTCAGTATACTCTTTGACATCTTTATAAAGCGTAGTCAGCTTGTCGTGAGGAACTGCAATTAATTTTGCGTCTTCACCGCTTTCATCGCTCATATTCAGTACACCTACTGGGCGGCAACGGATAACAGAACCGACAGCAACAGGAAATGGGGTGACAACTAAAACATCTAGAGGGTCGCCATCATCAGCAAGTGTCTGAGGAATATAGCCGTAGTTAGCTGGGTAGAACATTGGGGTGGCGATAAAACGATCAACGAATACCTGGTCACTATCCTTGTCAATCTCATATTTGACAGGCACATTGCTGTTGGCTGGAATTTCAATGGCGACGTAAATATCGTTAGGCACGTCTTTGCCTGGGGCGATGTCGTTATAGCTCATTTTCAAATGCCTTTAACTCGTTAGACTAGGGCGCGATTATAAAAGCATTAAGGGTATTTAGCCAGTACAAATATTAATCAGTTTTGTTGTTTTGTTGCAGTAGGTATTGATTATAATATCGCCTGATTTGACGACGTTGTTGTAGTGGATACCACCTTTCAGCAATGTGTCGATAATGAGCCATTGGTAGTAACTTATCAATGGCTTGGTTAATTGCTGCAATGGCTTGTTTTCCAAAAGGGCTTCGGCTACAGCCAACATAAGTGAGCAAGTAAGGTGCAATTTCGGTGAGCTGGATCATTTTGAGTTTATCTGTATGGTTGTGCTTATTAGCTACATAGCTTGCAAAATTGGGGTACTCCAAAGTCCAGCCAAAACGATTAGAGCTAATAATTTCTAGTAACTGTCTGGTATTTGCCAAAATAAACTGGGCTTTATTTGTTGAAGATGTGTTTAATATTTGATCTATTGGTTGTCCGAAGAGTCGTTTTTGGGGTAATAAACCAATTCGGCTGGTTTGGTTTAAGAACTCAGTTAAGCTAATGGTTTTCGGTGAGCCAAGTGACTGGTATAGGCTTTTAGATACAACCAGTTGTTGAGTAAGTAAAATGGAATTAGGTTTTGAAAAATATAAATACTTTTCTCTATCGGCGCTTTTGAGCAGCCCAGTAAAGCATAAGGGCCGGCCAGACTTGGCTTTAGTGCTGAATTGAGTCAGGGGCATAAAAATGACCTTATGGTCAAAATTTTTTATTTGCTCGATAAAGGCTTGAATTTGTAAGTCACCAACCCCGAGCCTTTGATCTTCACCATGTACGATGAAATAAGGCTCCCAGTCATTCATACCCCAGATAATGGCTGACTTATTAGAAGCAAAGCAGGTAGGTAGTATTAAAGCCATCAACCATGCTTGAAGTTGGGCCCAAAATTTGTTTTTCATGGTTGTTGCTATTATTCAACACCTTGAGTGTATTTGGTGGAAAACAATGAGCAATAAATGCTTATTTTGATGTGCAGTGAAATATTTTGGTTAATGTGGTCAAAAAGTCAAGCTTTTCTGTTTGTTGTGAAGATTGTCTGACTTTTAGGTCAAGTATTGTAGACTATTAATTGGCTAGGTTGGATTATTTTTAAACAGACTTTGGGTTTGCTCTAGTATCAACGGCTTGTATAATTATACACCGCAAGCCATGGAATTACTCAGGCTTGCGGTAAAAAGTAGTTTGGATTTATGAGGCTTTTGCTTCAGTTAAAAAAGGCTTGCTTTCAGTCGACTCAATAGCAACTTTTCTCGGTTTCATCGTTTCTGGCACTTCACGTTCCAGCTCGATGTGCAATAACCCATTTTCCAGTCGAGCAGTAATAACTTTTACATGGTCAGCTAATTGAAAGCGTCTCTCAAAGTTTCTGGCTGCAATACCTTGGTAGAGGAACGTTTTCTTATTGGTTTCAGTCTGTTTTTTGCCTGAAACACTAAGCGTATTTTGCTCGACTTCTATATGTAATTCATCTTGGCTGAATCCAGCCACAGCCATGGATATTTGATACTTATTCTCTTCAATTAACTCAATATTGTAAGGTGGATAAGCTGGTTGGTTTTGCTCTGTTCTAGAGGCGTTATCTAACAAAGAAAAGAGCCGATCAAAACCAATTGCAGAGCGGTAGAAAGGTGAAAAGTCATGATTGTTACGCATTTATCATATCCTCGGAATAATAAGCAATATGAAGTTGAGTGTTGATCTTTATATCCTTGTGTAACCTTCCGGTTAGCTAATAGATAAAACAGACTCAACAGTTAAATAAAAGTATTTGCAAAAATACTTTGTTTTTCTGGCAACTCTTAAAAGACCTTGCCATTTGGTTACTACATTGACTGCATTTATTACTTTACAACTACTTTATTACAGTGGTTAGGAAAGCTGACCTTTCCTTTATTAACCAGCTGTAATAAATAGATGGGGTTGAAACGTATGCTTTCAACCCCTCCGAATATAAATTTTTTATTAATTGACTGGTTGCACTTAGGCTGCAAATAGGGAATGGCGACAGTCAAGGTGAAGATGCATTTTGGAATGTCTTAGTCATCAAGCGGGAAGAACCGATTCCCATAGCGATAAAAGCCTAAGTCCCTTAGTTCTTTATCAGTCAGCTGATTGAATACATGTTCACACCGCTTCATCTTACGGTGCTCTTGTAGTTTACTTTTTATAAAACTAATCAATTGGGCTGGACTTACTTTGGATGTTCCAGGGGGTGTAATTCCTGTATCTGTTATATGTGAGCTAAGCTGGCTAGGCTCATGTTTGTTCATAAGACTCCCCTGTTACTATCCCTGTAGAGATTGTATCCTATTACGGTAATGGCTGATGCTTGGTAATAATTATTGGTACTTTTGAAAACGATGTGGCCAGGATCCTTGTTTAAGCTCATGGTGATTGTTAATTTGAGCAATAGATAGCAAATTTAGCACAGCTTATTAACTTGCAAATATGAGCTTAAACAGAAATAAATGCATAAATAATATGATGAATATTGCATCATATTTTGTCTTAGTGTTGGTTAAATCGATGTAAAGGAAAAAAATTAGCACCTTCACGATACCAACCAATATCCTTCAACTGTCGATCACTAAGTTGAGATAGCATTTTATGTGTTTGTCTTCTTTTTAACCAGTGAATAAATTCATGACGAATATTCCTAATTAATTGGCCTGTCGAGACCTCTTCAAGTGCTAGGCTACTGAAGCTATCGGACTCTAATTGAGAGTTTTGGGTGTAGTAGTTGTTCATTATATGACTCCATGCATAAGGCAGGCTCCATAAGAGGGCATATACTGCCATGGATTAGTGGCTGTTTATTGAACAGTTGAAGATAGTTCAGTGACAGTACTCAGCCAAACCTTATTAATTCAAGTTAATCTAATGTAGTAAACAAGACTATTACCTGGGTATAAGATGTAAGTATTTGCTAACCATTTAATCTTTAAAAAACAAAAGGTAATATCAGCTGGAAAAACAATGATGTTAATATTTGTATGAAAAGCCAAATTCTGCAAACGAGTAATTATCATGTTATGGATTAGTATTTCTCATGCATAAAGTTCGTTTAACGCCTACTATGTTAAGTCGCCTTGCCATTTTTGAGGTGGCTGCAAATGAACTCAGCTTTACTAAAGCTGCCGAGTTATTATTTGTGACTCAAAGTGCCGTTAGCCATCAAATTAAGGCATTAGAGGCTGACTTAAATATTCCTTTATTTGTCAGAAAAACAAGAAAACTAATACTTACTAAACAGGGAGAGCTTTTAGCACAAGCTGTTCGGCACAGTTTATTAGAATTAAGACACACCTTGAAACACTTGTCTTCTGTTGTAAATAATAGATTGGTTATATCTTGTACTCCTTCATTTGCATCTCGTTGTTTACTGCCTAGGCTGTCGGAATTTCAGCAGCTGCACCAAGATGTTGAGGTAGTGGTGGTTGCTGAAGCACGGTCAGTGGATTTACATAAAGAGGATGTAGATGTATGTATACGAATTGGCTATGGTGACTATTCAGGCTTGCTTGTGACAAGAATGACTAATGAGGTTATTATGCCTGTATGTAGCCCTGTTTTATTAAAAGAGTTGAAGCGACCTCTTTCCCTCAAACAATTGAAAAAATTACCGCTTATTGTTGAAAATGCTCAACTTTGGGATATTCCTGAAAAAGAGTGGTCTTTCTTTTTCCAGTCTTTTGGTATGGATAGTAAAATTGCTTCTAAAACACGTTATAGCCATAGTTACTTAGTGCTAGAGGCTGTTATTAGTGGACAAGGCGTAGCATTAAGTCAGTCTACATTGGTGAGAGATGCACTTAAACATAAAATTCTGGTTAAACCTGTTCAAGAAGAAATTGAAACAACAGCAGGTTACTTTCTGTTGTCTCGACCTGATCACGAGAATCCACAGCTGATTGAGTCTTTTAAGGAATGGTTAATTAAACAAGTTAATTTTGAAAATATATCGGGAGTGACTGCATAGGCTATTGTCATTTGTGAGGAGTATATGGTGACGCGCCACTTGCTTTGGTAGTAGCTAGTTCAAGTTCTCGATATTGTTTGGGAGAGAGGCCCGTGGCTGCACGAAAGGCATGATTAAAGTTTTGCTGGCTATTGAAGCAAAGATCAAAAGCTATCGTTTTAACGGGAAGGCTGGTATGTTTTAATAACTTTTTGGCTAGATAAGAAAATGCTTTGCTTGAAATTTTTTTATAGCTACTGCCTTCGGCTTGCAATTTGCGTTGTAACGTTCTTTCGCTCATTTTTAATTGGTTGGCCACATGCTTTACAGGCATACGGATAAATTCGGGTTTTTTTAAGAATAAATCGTACAGATATTCGGATAGTGGTGTCGTCTTTTTTCTTACCACTTTTTGTTTATGCACCTCTTCAAGTAAAAGCAAGAATAGATCTTCATTATAGTTAGAGTTTTGATAGCTTAATAATACAGAAGGAAATAGTAGTTTAGTTTGGTTCATATCAAAGTAAACAGGACACTGGAATAGACCTTCATATTGGGTATGGTTGATAGGTGCAGGGTGAGTAAACCAGATTTCGTTGATTGTCGGGTGTGATCTGATAAACATCTTTATAGCATATACCCAAGAACTCACCCTTAATTCGTCTGCAATATTGATTATATTTACATGATCAATCAGCTTAGGAGATATGAGTTCACAAGTGTTTGAGCGGACTATTAATTCAGGTGGCGCATAAATATCCATAAACTCATTGTAATACTGAATAAATACCTGGATAGCTTTGCCTAGTGTAGGGGCAGATAGTGCCATTAAACCTACAATATCACAACTACAACATGAGTGGTTTTTCATTATATTTAGGTGAAAATTAGAGTCACCTGTGATGGCAATAGAACCAAGAATAATGCGTTCAAATTGCTCTCCGTTATAGCCGCAAATATGGCCAAAATTGGTGGGTTTTGAAATGCCAATTTCCTTGAAAAAAGATTCTCTATCAATGCCATAGTCTTCAAGGGTTAAAAACAAAGATTCAAGGTAAGAGGCAGCGACATGCATGATAGTAAATTACTCGGTCAGGTTATATTGTTAACCTCCATGAATAGAGAACTTCCAGGCTGTCCCTTGATAATAATGGTGTTTATGCATCATGTAAAATCATTGTTAGTTATGTTGTGTGAGGCACGTTATATTTTTCAGTGATAGTTCTGATTGAAACATCTCGCTAGGTAAATAGAGGACTGTGCAACTACCAAGCAAATGTTGATGATTGTGAAAGTGCTACAATCTCTACGGCTATTGGTTTGTATAAAGCTTTTGTTGCTTATGAGAATACTTGCGCAAGTATAGAGGGGTTGCTTTATCCATAGAGAATATTTATTTTTTGAGAGTATAGGCTTATGATAAATGCTATAGTTGCTTAATAAACTAGGGGAAACAGGTACTTGAACTTGTTTGTAACTAAAAAATAAACAAAATAGCTACAGTGAAAAACTTAATTAATTAGAAGCTGTCGAATGCATAAAGTTTTGATAAGTAATATAAGAAAGTGCTAATTTCAAATAAAATAGCTAATCATATTCAACAGTACATGCTTTGCTTTAACTTGGCTGAAGAGCAGCAGCAAAGTTTGGCGAGTATCCTTAGTAATGATGGGGAAAATGGCTATATCTCATTAGCTCAACTAGATGAAGCGCTAGTTTTCATTTATGCAATTACTAAAGACCCTGATATCCATATAAAGGTTGCCAATAGCATAACAGTGAGCAGCCTTGGTGTTGCAGGTCTGCTTGCTTTAAACTCGATGAATGTTGAAAACAGTATTCATTGCCTAATGAAGTACTGCAGGAATATTATTGGGTCTGAAGCAGAGTTAAAGTTTGATAGTGACTCTCCTGTTTGTAAGCTTAGTTTTTATTTTAAGACAGAATACAGTCTTGCAATTGAGTTTTTATCTGTTTATTTTCTATCTTTTATTGACTTTATACTGTCTTCAATGACTTATCAGAAAATTAATTATACTCAATTGAAACTACTAAAAAAAGAGCATTACTCCAACTTAAACTTGCTAAAACGGTTTGGCTATATTTGTGTGCTAAATGATGGTGAATTATTATGGGAGATTGGCTTTTCTAGCTCGCATCTAAATACAAAAGCAGTGTATTATCATCAGCATCTTCATAAAACACTAAAATCAAAGCTTGTAGAAGAAATAGATATTAAGCAAGAACAAAGTCTGCAAGAGTTAATTTATAATGCAATATTTGATATGAACTATGTGGCAAAAATAAATTTATCGGAAGTTGCCAAAAAAATTAAAATGAGTCCAAGAACTATTCAAAGAAAGTTAAGTGATGAAGGCGTATCATTTACAGATATTCAACGGAAGGCTATTTACCAAAGTGGTGCTCGTTTTTTGAATAATCCCAGTTATAGTATTAAGGAAGTTGCATATTGTCTTGGGTTTACTTCTGTTCAAGCATTTCATCGGGCATTTAAGCGAGCATCGGGAATGACACCGGCGCAATATCGAGATAAAATACGATAAAGGGGTTATTTTACTTAATTGTGTCTTTTATTTTGCTAATTAGCTTGCTTTCCCATTTCACGTATTTAGGGTCTTTAAGTTGCTGCGATGAACTTGAGTAGATAGGAGGTGGTTCTAGGCCATATAACACAGGCGAATTTAAACGCTCAAGAAGTTGGTCAATATTGTCAAGCCATTCTTCTCCTGTGATGTCTAGAATCCAGCCATCAACAATCTTATCTAAATTTTCTATCGAGCCCTCTAGCTGAGATGGATCGGCATTAAAGCAGATATCATAGTTATACTCTACCAAGCGCTGCCTTAAGACTAGGCGATGGCTGGGCGTATCAGAAATGATGCCCAGCATGGGCTTGTTACGAGGAGTGCTGTGGGTACAGTATTTTTTTATCTGCTTGGCGATCGTTGATTGCTTGATAGGGGTGTTTAAACAAGATTCAACACCTAGTGATTTAGCGATAGCTGAAATAAATAAGTCATTATCCTGGTTAAGCAAAATAATAGGAATGTTTTGAAGTGACTGATTACGGCGAATTAAGGCGATCAGTTGTGAGGCATTCATCTTAGGCAGAACAGAGCCAATAATTAATAGGTTGGGTTTTTGTATTCGAAGCCACTTAAGTGCTTCTAAGCCATCCTGAGCAACATAAGTTCCAACATTCAAGTGATGGCAGTAATCCTCAAGCTTATTAACGGCTGTTTGGTGTGAGCAAACAATTAAAGCAAATCGCTTATTGCTCAGTTGTGTGCCACTTTGATCTGATGGCGTTATTAGTGGCTTGCTGGCTACTGTTCTTAAAGTTGAGTGAGAATGGTTATTTGATAGTGTGGGCTTGTTCTTTCTTTGTACACTTGTGGTAGAGCTTCTTAACTTATCTGCTGTAGCTATTTGCTGGTCATGCAAAGCCACCTTGAAAAGATCAATCTCATGGAGGTTATTAACCATAACTACAACCTGTGTGTTGTCTTACTATTAAAGCAGAGAGCGGTTTTATTGGCTCGTCAACTTTTACATTTATCAATCGTTTTACTAGTTTTTGGGTCTACACTAAATAAGTGATATATGTACATTTTTTATGCAATGCATAAAAATGCTTGCAGCGCTCCAGCTCCAAATCGGACCCTAAATCTACTTCTTTGGCTATATACTGTAAAAGGTACTAAGTCTTTAGCCCTTAGCTTGTGGCGAGTATGTTAAGCCTTTCTAAGGGATAACTATTGTTATTCTCTGCTATAAAGCGAGCCTATAAAATAAGTGTTACTTAAGTGTATAAATTGTACTTTAGTACTAATTCTTTGGTACTAGCAGCAGCAAGATCAGTGATCTGATTAGCTTACCAGTGACAACAAAATTTTATCTGTCTCACGTCAGTAGAACAAGTCAAATTTTATTTGATAGTACCTTAGTATTAGTAGACTCTTTTGCCTGCTTTTTGTACCAGTGAGTAGATGTATTAAATTAGAGCGCAAACTAGAACTGCCTGTTCATGGTTTCTTTTCTTGTAGAATTTTATATTGACTTAAAAATAACTAATGTAATCAGTGATTATACGACTGGCTGCTTAGTATCCAACTGCTATGGCAGAATGAGTAAAAGAAAGTCGATATTTTTGAAGTTTATGTAATTACATATGTAGTCAGATTGTTTTAGTTATTTTTTAGGTGTGCATTATTAGCCCGAATATTTTTAGATATTAAAAACTTTAGGGCACCTTTAACGTTTGATAAGCATGCTAATTACTATGGGGATACCGTGAAAGGTATATTGATATGCAAAGCAAGCTATTCCATCAAATTAATTTAGAAAAGCTTCCCGCAACATTACGAGACCTTATTGACTGTATTGGTGTAACTGCTACCTATCAGTTGTCATTACACTTTGGTGGCCGCCCTTTATATGTACCAAAGTATCCTGAACGGTCGCTATTACAAGATAAAATAGATCATGAAGCGCTGCATAAACTATCTCTCCAGTTTGCAGGCGCAACTCTTGAAATTCCTAAACATGATCATTTTGACCGGCAGTTAAGAGATATTGCTATTATTCAAGAAACACAGCAAGGAGCATCTCGAAGGGAGTTATCTCAAAAATATGGTTTATGCCTAAGACATATTGGTAATATTAGAAAAAATATTATCAGTGTAAGTTGATTAAAATATAAATATATACCCTGAAATGAATGGCATGTTTGATGAAGTAGTTGGATTGGAATTTTATACGCTTCACATTGAGTATATAGTTGTACTATCTCTAATAGTATAGTACCTCTACGATTGATTTAACTCTATATTGGGTGTATATATACCTTTGCTTGACGTAGCTAAACTAATAACCATCATATCTAAGTTTCAGATAACTGGAAGTTGCTAGAAGTTTGTAGTTGAAGTAGTGATTGTTGCTTTTATGTAGGTTTATACTTACTACTCTGAGTGAAGTGTTTTAACATAATAGGCAGTGATAACTTCACAAGCCGAAAAAAGGGAAATACAGTAGGTGATAAGGGTGTCAAACAAATTAACTGTTTTTGTATCTATTAAGGTGAGTGAAGATGCTAAGTTGCAAGTTAGGGAGGAACTGATCTCACTAATTCGGCCTACATTAAAAGAGCCAGGATGCATTACTTTTCAAATGCATGAAAGCTATAATGAGAATGCACACTTTATTTTTTATGAAGAGTGGGCAAGTAAAGAAGCTTTGCAGGCTCATTTAGCATCGCCTCATATAAAGGCATACCGAAATAAAACCAAAAACCAAATTTTACATACAGATATTCAAGTGATGAAAAAATACAACAACTAATCTAGTCATGTATTAGCAGATATGAAGTTGCTTATATAATATAGAGTAACCACTATGACGTTATTCATAACCTAAGCCTTAGGATTAAAAGGCTTATTCGAAAAGCCAAAGTAAATGATGGTCTTCAAGACACTATTCTTGCTTTGGCTATTAGACGTTATTATAAATGACTAACTCAGAGTCGTTTGGCTGAATAGCCCGTTTGCTTTAATAGCTCAATAATACCATCCTCTCCAATGTAGTGGGCTGCTCCTACGACTACAAAAAATATGCCTTTTTTGTTAAGCATATCCTCTATTGATTTGGCCATTTTTATATTGCGTTTTAATAGAAGCTTATCCATTACTGGTTTGAATTGAGGGTATTTGTTTATTTGATCGTTATACATAAAGTTAAAAAGAACTTCATCATCACCACGTTTCCAAGCATCAATCATTTGAACAAACTGAGAATTGGCATTTGTTAAACTTTCTAGGGTAACTTTGATAAAAAGGTCTGGTTCGGGTAAATCTGAGAAGATAGCAAGTTGTTCAGCCAATGATTCAAGTTCTACAATCTTTTTCTTATTAGTTGCTTGTCTGATAAAGTGTAAATCTAATCCTTTATCTGGCATATAACCTAGTTTCATCAGTTGTGCGGTAGTTAGGTTTAACATAACAAAACCTGGCCGCATTTTTTTTAAGGTCAAAATAGGAACGCCTAAATTTTTAGCATAATCAGCTAGCGCCTGGTAGGTTTTAGGGCTGATATGGTCTTGTAGGGTCTCCTGGCCAGGATAATGCCCATATTGCTTAACTAATCGAATTAGCTCGGACTGTTTAATAGCTTCTGGATTAGCTTCAACAACTAAGGTGTCAGCACTGGCAAATGCTTGAGTGATTTCTGGGCGTAAAGGATAAATTGCTTGATTAGCAAGATGGATAGAACCAAACAAATAAACTTTTGCTTTATTACTTTCGATTGACCAAAAAAATACTTTATCATTAGCACAGAGTACTGGCAGGCTAAACAGCATTAAAAGCCAAGATACGCTAAAAATGATTCGTCTAATTAAATTTATCATAAATGTAAATAACCGTTTTTTTATGAATGAAAAACTACTTATAGTTTTTATTATAGGTGCTACAATTGGTTTCACTCTAGAGCTACAATTTATCACTCTATAAGAGTACAATGAGGCCAGCCATATCCCCAGCGCCAAGGTAGCCCCGTACAAGGACCTCCACCAGCCCGAACAGCATGATACATGAGATCTGCTAAACGAGGGTAGCCTGCTTGGATTACACATTGTTGTAAATTGTTGTCAGCTTTAAGTCGTTGTTGGGCTGTTCCACCTTGCCAGTAAACTTTATCATGTAAAATACAGCAATATTCCCAAACTGGGCTTTGATCAAATAAACTCCATAAAGTTGACATACCGCCACTGCACCCGTCTGTAGTAAAGGGGGCGATAGTAACATCAGGGTTACTGGTTATCTCAAGTAGTCGCTGATAGCTATCAGCCAAACAAAGGCGAGAAGTAAATAAGCAAAATACTAACGTTGTGACAAGCAGTGCGCCAAGCCAACAAGGTTTGCTGCTATGTTTTGATGCTTTAGCAAGAGATTTATATTCTTCGATAAGCATGAAAAACTTCAAGCTCCCATGGCCGCATTGCTATTACCAGGCAGGTACCCTCTCGTTTTGCTAATGGGTACTTTAAATCTTCATGGTGAAGGGTGGTGAACTCATTAGCAATTTGAGAGAGCTTTTTTTGCAAAATAGATATAGACCCTTGGCTTAGCATGCCATTAACTGACAGCAGTAGCTCATTGGGTTTGTCAAACTGATCGTTAAAAAAATCGCTTTTAACATGTTTAAGAAAGAACTGTTTTATTGGGCCATTTTCTAGCCATGAAAAGTTGCTATCTACTAATAGTTTTATTTTATTTTTTGGTAGTAACTCAATAATACCTAGTTTGTCTAATTTTGCTAATAATTGAATTAACTCGGCTTCGGAGTATTTGTATTCCTCTAAAATATTTTGAAATCGCCAGTGGTTTAACACACAAATAGCAACCAGTAATAGTTTGATATCAGAGACTAATTTGGTTTCTTGCTCAGTGGTCAGTGCTTCTGGGGCTTGTTTAAGCTGCTTCATTTGGCTGATTAGGTCAACTATCTCCATATTCATCAATTGGCAGACAGACTCTAATCGGTCTAGAGAAAACTGTTTACTTGCAAATAATCGCTTAACACTTGCTTCAGATAAGTTAAGATGTGCAGCAACATCCGAGTAAGTTAAGCCATGGGCTTTTAAGGTTTTTTTCAGGGTTGCAATAATTTCGTTAATTTGAGACATCTAGTGTTGCATCCTGTAAATAAGTGACACTTGAGAAGCTCCATTTGAACAGACTGATAAGTCGCAATCTGTGGTGTATTCTTCCTTTAATTCAACCCTCTAGACCTATACGGTGACGCATTGCTAACAGGGCTAGGCACTAGTTTGGTCTTCTTTTTTAGAGGAAGTATTAAAATATAATACCTTACAAATGGCATTAAGCAATAGTTGCTTGGAAGTTAGGGTATAGCTAGTTGTTTGCTATCTGAGTCAAATAATGTTTACCACCAAGCTGCTTTATTTGGCGAACAATCCAGGACTGCTTCCGTCGGAGGTGTTGAGTTGGACGGGTCACTTTTAATCGGTGAGGTGCGGGTAGTACAGCGGCCATCAATGCGGCTTGAGAACGATTGATTTGGCTGGCTGATTGGTTAAAAAAAGCATGGCTGGCTGCTTCTACGCCAAACGTGCAAGAGTCAAATTGAATAGTATTTAAATATACTTCAAGAATACGTTGTTTGGGCCAAGTTAGCTCGATGAGAGCAGTGAAGTAAACCTCCAGACCTTTTCGTAGCAGGCTGCGTTCTGGCCAAAGAAACAAGTTTTTGGTGAGTTGCTGACTAATAGTGCTGCCACCGCGTAACCGTTTGGCAGCGATGCCATCTTTGATTGCTTGTTGAATAGCGGTAAAGTCAAAACCAATATGCTCTGCAAAGCGCTGGTCTTCAGCAGCTATCACTGCTAAGGCTAATTCTGGTGAAATATTTTGCCAGTTTTGCCATCGATAAGAAATATTCTGGCAAGCTGGTCCTGGAAGGTTTGCACCTAGTTTACGTTGAATCATATAAGCGGTTGTGGGTGGGTCAAGCCAACGTAGCATAACTGTTATGCTACAGCTAACCCCCAATAAAAAGACGACCAGCTTTAAGCAGAATTGTCTTACTTTTATCAAAGCTTGTGATAACCAGGATTTCTTTGTTTTTGATGGCTTTTTTTTGGCCACTTATTTCTCCACAGCTAAAAAAGCTAAAAGTTGGTAAGACTAGTTCTGAGCAGGGAAGTTCGGCATTTGCATACCCCTCGCTTTGAGTGTAGGGCACCTCTAATACATTGTTTGCTTCAGGTAAATTCGCAATCAAGGCGTTGCTGGTGGCTTGTTGAAAAGCAGCAACACCAAGTGAGAATTTACAGAAGGTGCCTGACGGGCTCTAGCACTGTGTTAGCGGAAGAACCCGAGAAGCATAAACAATTATTAGTGATGCCCTGTAGCCTACAAGATTGGCTAGTGATTGGAGATGCGTATTTATACGACTATTTAAGGTTGGAAAAATAAAACCGTCAGTTTAACGAAATATGTTGAGTATTTAAAATACACATTAATTATATTTATTAAATCTTTTATCCATTATTAAGCTACTGAATTTTATTGGCTTGCGTTACCATCGAATGACTTAAACTTTTTGGACTTATGAGGTTAACCTAATGAATGGTAGCAAGACTGTACCCCATATTGTGGTGGTTGGTGGTGGTGCGGGGGGGTTGGTGTTAGCAACTCGCCTTGGCAAAAAAATAGGAAAAAAGCGGTTGGCTAGAATTACCTTGGTCGATCAAGCTGAAACCCATTTGTGGAAACCTTTATTACATGAGGTGGCTGCAGGCTCCATTGACTATACGGCAAACGAAGTAAGCTACAAAGCGCATGCTAAACGAAATCATTATATGTTTATGCAAGGTAAGTTAACCGGGGTTAATCGAACAAAAAAGAAGCTATCTATAGCCCCTTTACTAGATACTGAAGGAGAAGAAATTATACCTGCTAGAGAAATAGGCTATGACTACTTAGTCATTGCTATTGGTAGTACCAGTAATAATTTGGGAGTTGAAGGAGTAGCAGAACACTGCAAAACCCTGGATAGTTTCTATCAGGCTAAGCGATTTCATCATCTTTTTCTTAGGCAATATAACCTGTTAGAGCAAGACCCAAATAAGCCACTAAATGTTGTCATTGTTGGTGCTGGTGCGACAGGAGTTGAGCTAGCTGCGGAGCTAAGACATGCAGCTGTTGAGCTGGCTCACTATAATAACCAACAGGTTCCTGTTGATAGAGTAAAAATAACTATTATTGAAGGTGCTCCCAGAATATTACCTGCACTACCTGAACGAATCAGCCGTGCAGCTGAGCATGAATTGGCAAAGCTGTCTGTGAATATTGTATCTGGTGAATCAGTGGTCAAAGTTACCCAACAAGGAGTGGCGCTAGGTAACGGTAATCTGGTTGAGTGTGATTTGCTTATTTGGGCGGCTGGTGTAAAAGCTCCTGAAATATTAACCTCAATTGAAGGTTTAACAGTCAACAGGCTTAATCAGTTACAAGTAATGCCTAATTTACAAACCAAGCAAGACTCAAGCATCTTTGCATTAGGTGATTGTGCAGAGTGTATTTTACAAGAAGGAGCAAGTCCTTTAGCACCCAGAGCTCAGGTAGCTTATCAGCAGGCAGTTTATTTATCGAAAGCAATTACTCACATGATAGCAAGCCAAAACTCAGAAGATATGGTTAATAACTATGCCGACTTTTGCTTTAAAGACCATGGCTCTTTAGTTTCATTTAGCCGCTATGGGGCTGTTGGGCAACTAATGGGAGGGTTATTAAAAGGCTCACTGTTGTTAGAAGGGATTCTTGCCCGTTGGTCATACCAAATGCTTTATCGGATGCATCAAAGTAGTCTTCACGGTTACTTTTTAACCGTACTTTATTGGTTGAGTGACAAGCTTAATAAAGTATTAAGACCAAGACTTAAGTTACACTAGTTTTACTCACAATTAAGGCCTGTGTATATGGTATACAGGCCTTGCTGTATTTTCCCATTCATTAGCTTTATCCCAGTTTATAACTGCGTTATCCCAAAGCCGTCTTCTAATATCCCAAAACAGTTGTATTTATCCCAAGCTCATTTCAAATCTGCTGTAGACACCTCACAATAAAAATCATCTTCAGAGATTTGAAAAGTATTGTTAGAGCATTTCCAATGCGGCCATTAAGTGGCTTTAAATTACTTCTCATTACATTGATGTTTTGTTTAATAAAGAAAGGAAAAAACTCGAATGAAAAAAGTACTTACTATTGCTTCATTTGTTGCCTGTGCATATGGTGCTACCGTTTCATATGTGAGTGCAAACTCAATAGCGGGTTCATTAGATATAAAATATGTTAATGAATATGATTTAGTATGGTGGGATGATGGTTCTGGAGGGGACCATGATGGAAGTTATTATCGGCCGAAAACCCCAGCTGGGTATTATCGTTTAGGCCATTATGGTAAGGGGGGATATGGTGCACCAACTGAAGCCTCTATTGTTGTAAAAGAGCTTAAACCAGGAATGTTAGTAAGACCAGTTGGGTATACTAAAATTTGGGATGACTCTGGCTCTGGAGCTGATTGGGATGGCTCGTTCTGGCAACCAAACCCACCACAAGGTTATAAGTGTTTAGGTACAGTAGCTACACGTAATCATCATCAACCATCTATCGATGAAGTGCGCTGTGTAAAAAATGAACTGGTTGTTCCTGGTAAGCTAGGTGGATTTATTTGGAATGATGATGATACGGGTGCGGATGATGACTTTGGCTCTTGGAAGATAGTGTCTAATCACGCTGATGGTATTAACTTAAATATGTTTGTGGGGAATAGAAGCCACCATGCCCCTAGCAGTAGCCCTCTATTTTATGTGCTGAATAAACATGCCAGTGGCAATTCAAAGCTAACAAAAGCAGAAGTATTGGCGTTAATTAAAAATCATGGGCCTATTTTATATCTGCACCCGAGCGAAAATTATAAATTAGACTCTCCCTTTAATTACTTAAATAATGCTTATTTGGTGAGTTCTAAAGGCAATAAAGTAAAAACCTCTTTAGCTACATTTAAGAATGATTATAACCATATTAAGTCTGTAGGAAATATTAATGGCAATGTGGTAGATAATATTTGGTTAGAGCCTGTTAACGGCAGTGCGTCTAGACCAGGAAATGTCGCAGCAGCCAAAACAATTGTGCATGTTAAAGATACCGTACCTGGATACACTGACATTCAATACTGGTTCTTCTACGCTTACAATGGGCCTGGTACTGCTAAAGTAAGATTTGGTGAGATATATAATAATACAGGTGAGCTGAAACCATTTGGTGAGCACACTGGCGATTGGGAGCATGTTACTTTCAGATTTGAAAATAGTTCTAAAAAACTAATTTCTGCTTACTTTTCTCAGCATAATTATGGTGAAAAAAGAAATGCTAATCAGCTAGAGTGGGATGGCAGCCATGTTGTTATTTACTCATCTAAAAATGGTCATGCCAGTTATGCAAACCAAAGTGATAATTCTCATCGAGTACTTCATAAGTGCATTCAAGAAATATTTGGTCAGTGTATAGGACACTTGGATGTTGATTTGAAAAACTATACTGCCAAAGGTACTCGCTTTAACACTTATGAAGAGGGTAAGTATCATGTAGTGAACTATCAGTCTACTGATTGGGCTGAACTAGCTTTCCGTTGGGGACCAACCAAAGATGTTCGCATGACTAAAGAGCAAGCACAGAAGGTTGCTCGTGATTTCTTCGGCTCATTTATTGGGAACTCTCCTGCAGGTGAAATCGGTGCAGTATTATTTTCCAAGTTCTATACAGAAAGCCAAGGCGGACCAACAAATATAGGCACTAAAGGTGACTGGAATAATAACGAGTTTTAATAAATAATTTTCTCACGGGATATATCCCCTTTTAAGTTAACTTTGAAAGGGGATCAACTTTTTCTAGCCAACTAATGAAGAGCTGAATAAGGGGTTTCTGCTAATAAATAAGCTATCATTGTTTGTTTATTGTCTTTGCTATTGAGCCATTCTCGCATACGCTTGAGCTCTTCATAATCGGTTTTGCCAAACGTATTTTTATATTGGTCTGCGAAGTTACGTTGAGCGGTTTGTTCTCGAATTTTACGCTGCCAAGGCTCGGTAAAAATTTGGTTTAATTTGCGAGCCAACCCTTCATTTTTTAATAAGGTCCATTCACCTTTATCTAACCAAATACCATTAACTTCAGGGCTTAAGTCAACTTTATGGGAGTTATCTGCTGAAATTCTATATTTGAGCATTATTCGGCCTGTTTCAGGACATAATAAAGCGAGTTTACTGTCATCAACTTCAACCTGTTCATTCACTTGTGGCTCAGATGTCTCCTCAGTTGCAGATTTCTCTAGCCAACGAAGATAGTCTTCCATATATAACCAATGACCTTGACATTCACTGCACTCAAGGCAGGGGAAAGCAGGTTCGAGTTTGATAGGTGTAAGAAAGCCTTGTTTACATTTTGTGCACTTCATTTTATGTACACCCCTTTAGGTATTATTGTGTAACGTACTGACATATTATGTCTAACTGGTTGACGTTGCAAATTTTTCTAACTTTTTGCGATCCTTATGAGGGGAGAGGCTTTGCTCCTGGGCCAAGTGGTTGCCCATAGCTAAACTCTACATAATTACCATTTGGGTCAACAACGCCGCAATAATAACCAACAGGAAAAGGGTCTTCTTTTGGTGGCCAGATAAGGCAATTGTCTTGTGTTGCTTTGGCTGCAATATCATCAACACTTTGTCGACTTGCAACTGCAAAGCCTAAATGTCCATAGCCTTGGTCATTTTGTTGGCGCAAGGGGCCGCCAGACATTAATACGAAAATCATTTCTGTTTCTCTGCCTGCTTCTGCTAGCCAAACAACGGTTGAATGATCATTGTGACGTTGATGAATAATCTGCATATTACAATAAGACTGGTAAAATAATATGCATTCATCAAGACTTTGAACATGTAAGGCAATATGCGTCAAACTGGGTAGTCTAGTAAGCTTCTCGGTCATAAGCTAGCTCCTTAATTATTAGCAAAAATAGCTACTTTATAACGGTGTTACAACTACGCACATTTAGTTTGGTTTATTTTTTGTGTTATATTTTTGAATTATTTTTGCCATTAATTTTGGCTATATTAGAGGCTGACTTAACTTTACATCGCGTAAGCTGTGATATAAAACAGTTTGTGTTTGGTCACTTTTATGAATATCTTTCATTGACTTAAGTCAACTTCCTTTCTTTCTAATGAAGTACTCTAGGCCCCCTTGTTAATTTATTGATTTGTATCACAAAAAAAATAGTGGTTAGTTTGGTGTTAGCAGGTGTGGATTGGGGATTACCCCTGAACCTGTGGGTAAGAGGTGTTTCATGAAGTGGTACTTGGTAGTTATTGGTTTGTTGATGTCAACTTTAAATAGTGCCAATGAAATTGAAAGAATGGTTGAGTTGTTAAATAATAAACAGTCATCTGCTAATAGCTTAAAACAGTCAATAACTCTGGGTAAAGAAAGAGCAATATTGTGTGGCTATTGTCATGGGAAAGACGGTAATAGTGTAAAAGAATATATCCCTAATTTAGCGGGCCAGCATCCAGAATATTTGGTTACTCAGTTTGAGGCATTTAGCCAAGGCAGTCGATATAATTATGTCATGGCTAAACTGGCGAAGAACTTGTCTGTAGAAGAGCGAGTTAATCTAGCACTTTACTATGCAAGTTTGCAGGTGAAGCCATCAAAAGTCAGTACAGACGATGTGCAGAAGCAAGCAGGAAAAGTGCTGTTTTCCAGTCGCTGTGCTACATGTCATGGTTCTGAAGGATTAGGTAAAAATAGCCTTCCTCGTTTAGCTGGGCAGCCAGAACAGTATATTATCAATACCCTAAACACATTTAGGCAGGGGCGTCGGAAGCTACCTGGTTCCTCCATGCCGGGGATTGCGGCAGGGTTAACAAAACCAGATATCGCTGCAGTCGCTGCCTATATTACTAGTATGTAGACTGATAGAGCTGTGCTAGGGTTGCATAGGTAACCTTGAGGGTTTCTTATGCAGCGACAATTTAGTCAAAATAATAAAATTGACAGGGTAAAGGTCACATTTTTTCAACAGTTTGGTTTGGCCATAAGTTGTTTGATATTGCTTTTAGCTTGCACTGGTAAGGCGACTGCCAATAATGAGCGGCTTTGTAAGTTATATACAGAAAAGTCACAAAGTGGTCTAAGTTACTTTAACAGTATTATGCGTGGCTTTAAAACTGATAATTTGATTAGTTACAGTGCATTAATAGAAGATCTGCAAGGCAAAGGTCAGTACTGTGCATTAAATGTTGAAGAACAGCAACAGCTTAATCGCAATGTTTGTCAGGTAGGCGAGTATCTTTATTTTTCACATAGTGAAGAAATAGATCAGCAATTCCGCGCTTTCGAAAATGAAGGTAAATACCATAAAATACCCGTAGCAGTGTGGCTTGAAGATATAGGTAACCACTATTGTGCTTACCCATATAAAACAGTTTTTTATCTCTCTTCGTTAATGAATCCTCTGTACCAACAAGATCAACAACGCTTAGCTGAACTGCAAACTCAAGGTCTTCAAGTAGCTACAGTAACAGGGTTGGATGCCAGTCAACTGACTTTTAATGCAAAGCCAATCACATATTTTCCTGATCTAGTGAATAACGCTTACAAGAAACTTTTGATAACAGTCCAACAGATATTTCCTAATGTAGAGTTAATTAGTTTTGCTGAGAAAGCTTCTGAGGATAATAGTCGTTAAATCAAGAGATATCTGTTGGTGACAAAGTTATTTATTCTACTAATGATCTTTTTCAAATATTTAAATCATAACTAATAAAAAGGCTGCCAAAACTAGCAGCCTTTTTATGATTATGTTTTATCTCCTATAATATTTGTGATTAGCATACTTGGGACAGTCTCATAATGAGAGAAGGACATGGTAAATTGTCCTCTTCCTGCTGTGAGAGCTCGTAAACAGCCAATGTAGCCAAACATTTCAGCTAATGGTGCTTGGGCTTTTAAAACTGCCCGTTGAGACTCGTTGTTTTGTTCAATGACCTGCCCACGTCGACGGTTAATATCACCAATAACCGAGCCTATATGCTCAGATGGGATATTAATATCTATTTTCATTATGGGCTCTAGTAATTGAATACAGGCTGTTTCCTTGAGTTTTTTAACCGCTTGTTTTGCAGCTAATGAAAAGGCCATTGGTGATGAGTCATTTTGATGATAACTTCCATCAATTAATTCAACTTTAAAGCCTCCACAAGGGTAGAGGCTTACAATGCCTTCATTAGCGCTTTGGCGGATACCTGCCTCTACAGCAGGGATAAACTCTTGAGGAATAACCCCACCAATAATTTTATTTTCAAAAATTACCTCCTCATATGCATTTGATGAATCAAGCTCTTCCTTGGCGAAAGGAATAAACTGTAGTTTTACTTCAGCGAACTGCCCAAGACCACCGGTTTGCTTACGATGCAATGCATGAACTTCTGTCGCCTTGATCAGTGTTTCCCGGTGCGCTACTTGTGGAGCTCCAACCCTGGTCGTAATGCCAAAATCAGTTTTTAAGCGATCTATGGCAATTTCCAAATGTAATTCTCCCATACCTGCTAAACAGGTCTGCCCTGTACGACTATCTGTTTTTATTTGCAAGCTAGGATCTTCACGACATAAGGCTTGCAATGCCAAACTAAATTTAGTTTGGTTTTTGCGCTCACCAGGCTCTATTGCCATCTCCATTACTGGTTCAGGTGCTGTGATTGTTTCAAAAGCAACGGGCATATCTTCTGCACAAAGGGTATCGCCAGTTTGTACGTCTTTTAACCCTGCAATAGCTACTATATCACCACAGACCATTGCTGGTTTTTCTGTACGGATATTGGCGTGCATTTCATAAATAGGACCAACCTTTTGTACTTTAGTTGTTCGAGTATTTAGTAATTTATCAGCACGCTGTAGTTGTCCTCGATATACTCGGGTATATGCCAAAGAACCGTGAGGGTCATTGACCACTTTAAACACTAAAGCAGCAAAAGCACCATCAAGCTCGTTAGTTACCAGTTTTTGAGTTAGGTTATCAACACTTTCAGGGCGCTCTATCGGCATTGGTAAATACTGAGTAATAGCATCCAATGCAGGCTGAATACCGATATTTTTATAGGCTGATGCTGCAAAAATAGGTACTATTTTACCTGCAATGGTTTGCCTTCTGATAGCTGCCACTAACTCAGAATTAGCTGGTATTTTGCCTTCTGCCCAAGATTCTAAAATGGCCTCATCTTCAGCAGCTAACCTTTCAACCAATTGTTCGCGAGCTAACTCTGCCTCAACTTTATACTGTTCAGGTATTTCTGTTATTACAAAGTCATCAATTTGATTTAAATGACTCCACTGAGCGGAGTGCATATTGAGTAAATCAATGATGCCAGTAAAGCCATCCTCATCAATAATTGGCATCTGTAAAGGTAGTGGTTTTTGTGCAAATGTACTTTCCATTTGCTGCACTACTTTAGAGAAATTAGCACCAATACGATCCATTTTATTAATCAGACCAATACGAGGTACTCGATACTTGTCGGCTAATATCCAATTAACCTCAGTTTGTGGTTCTACACCTGCTACAGCATCAAATACAACAACAGCTCCATCTAAAACGCGCAAGGAGCGATTAACTTCTATATTAAAGTCAATGTGTCCTGGAGTATCGATAATATTAAGTTGAGCATCATTCCAAAAAATAGAAGTAGCGGTACTTTCAATAGTGATACCACGATCTTTTTCTTGCTGTCGATGGTCCATCATACTTTCACCATTATGGACCTCACCGGTATAATGGCGTTTACCTGTGACAAATAACAACCTTTCAGTGAAAGTTGTCTTTCCCGCATCAACGTGGGCAATTATTCCTAAATTGTGTAATTTATTGATGTTCATTTTAGACTCTTTTTTCGAATACCTAGCAAATGGGAATTAAACTCCCAACCATTTGCCTGTGGGATTCAGAGTGAGGCTAAAATATTCTTAACCCCACGCAGCCAAGAGTGTCGCACAGGCGGACGAACCCCTGGCGGTACTCTATTTTTTCTATTAACTTGTCGTAGGTTTTCATATTGTTCACTTTCTTTAGGGCATAAAAAAACCCTGGTGATTGTTAGGCCTACCAGGGTTTTTGTGGAGGCCTAAGCCTCCTTGAATTCTTTATAAATTAAGAAGGCGATCGTTTATTAATAATTAAAGTGCTAGCAGCAGTTGTCATTACGTAACACACAGCACGCTTCACAGCAGTTAAGCTATGCAAAGTGAGTCTTGAGTTGGCTTGTGTGAGTAATGATTTCATTTCAAAGTCTGTTTAGATTGAATAAGTTTAAAACTGCATTCTGATAATTAGGCGGGATGTTAATAGAATGTTTAAGTGATTGCAATCACTTTTGTATGGGAGTTCGTTGTAACTAAATGAATGTGCGAAATAAGGATGCCTTGTTGGGCTAGTGGTCCATGCGTAAAGTTGGGTAACAGTCTTCAAAGCCATTTATTTTCTGGTAAGGCGCTTTTTTGCAGGCATAGTGAGTCTACGTCAAGAAAAAGTAACACAGCCAGAAGATAAATAGGGAAGAAGTTGTTACCTTATTTTGCACATGGCCCACTAGGGTTTTTAGTAGACATCCCCACAGCTCAAGAGTATCTAAGGAGCGTGTATATCCCTAAGCTTTAAAAAAAATCCGTTTCTTATAGAAAACCAGCATAACTGCCCACACTGCAAGCACATGAAAGCAAGCAAACAGCAGTGAACCATTCCAGTTGCCGGCTAGGGGAACAAAAACTATTTGATAAAAGGCTTGATACCCATTAAATATTATTTGACTCTGGTCGTCTTTTATTTGAATAACAAAGAATAAAACTCGCACCCATAAATCGGCAAGTATATAAGAGAGCAGTGGGTTTGCACCAAATATCAGGAGAGGTCTGACTGACTTAAGCCAGGCTTTTATATCGACGGCCATAATAAATAAAGCTAGGATAACCTGTGCTATTCCAGCAGTAAAAAGCACATAGGAGCTTGTCCAAAGGTATTTATTAATAGGAAAATAGCTATTCCATAACAAACCTGATAAAGATAGCAGGATGCCACTACTCAATAGATAATAACAGGTTTGTGGCTTGGTTAATGACTTTTCATTAATTATATAAGCGGTCAAATAGCCTATTAAGCAAGTACTGATAGCCGGTAAAGTGCTTAAAATGCCTTCTGGGTCGAAAGGTATTCTATTAATCTGCCACATATGATTGGCACCTAATAACCATAGGTCGACCTCGCGAGCGATATTGCCTGTCAAACTGTAAGGGCCTGCTATGGAATAAGGAGTATTACTTCCAAAGCCCCATAAAACTAACCAATATCCAAGTAAAATAATCAAAGCAGCAATAACTAGCTGCCTGGGTTTTAACCATTGAATTAATAATGCACTAAAGCAATAGACTAAAGCGATTCTTTGTAATACCCCCATAATCCGTAAATCAGCTAAGCTCTTATTAAAATAGGGGAAGCCATGTAATAGTAAACCGATACCAAAAATAATAACTGTGCGTTTGAGTATTTTATAATAAATAACTTGTTGGCTATTTTTCTTTTTAAATGAGTAGTAAATAGAAATACCAACGATAAATAAAAAACAAGGAAATACTAAATCAGTGGGTGTGCAGCCATGCCAGTCGGCATGTTTTAATGGAGCATATACATAAGACCAGCTGCCAGGTGTATTAACCAAGATCATAAAAGCAATAGTAATACCGCGAAAAGCATCAATCGCATACGAACGTTGTGAGTTATTATTTTCCATTCTTATTTCATCCTTGAAACTTTAAAATAATAGTAGGCTAAGTAGGGAAAAGTTGCTTATAGAAGGTGTCGTAAGGCTGAGAAGTGGAGTAAAGGTTTTAAATAGGTATGTTTTAGGGGGAGAGGCATAAAAGAATAAAATAAGTGGCGACAGTGCGCCACTTATTAGGTGTTATACACTAGGCGTTATACTTTAAAATCAGTATTTAGTTTCTTAACGACAGGCACCATTTTTAAGCGAGCATATACTGGCATGCCATCTTTATAAGGAGGATAGTCTTCCCCTTGAATTAATGGCTCTAAATAATCGCGAGCAGCTTGGGTAATGCCAAAGCCATCTTCAGTGATAAAATCAGCAGGCATCATTTTTTCCTGATTAGCTACTTGGCTTAAACAGGCTTCACCAATTGACCATTGATAAGGTGCTTGATTATCGCGCTGGATAACAGGCATTACAGCATTTTTACCATTAACGGCAAATTCAACTGCAGCTTTACCTACAGCATAGGCTTGTTCAACATCGACCTTAGACGAAATATGTCGAGCGGCGCGTTGTAAATAATCAGAAACTGCGTAGTGGTATTTATAGCCTAAGTTGTCTTTGATTAGCTTGGTTAGTACTGGGGCAATTCCACCTAGCTGCTGGTGACCGAAAGCATCTACTACGGTGGTTGATGCTGAGATTAACGAGCCATCCGCATGGCTGGTGCCTTCTGAGGCAACAATAACGCAGTAGCCGTGCTCTTTAACCGCCTCATCTACTTTGGCTAGAAACTTAGTTTCATCAAAAGCGGTTTCAGGGAATAAGATCAGATGTGGTGGATCACCAGCTTTTTCAGCAGCAAGACCACCTGCAGCAGCAATCCAGCCAGCATGGCGTCCCATGACTTCTAAGATAAACACCTTAGTGGATGACTTACACATAGATTGAATATCTAAAGCCGCTTCTTTGGTAGAAATCGCTACATATTTTGCAACAGAGCCAAAGCCAGGGCAGGTGTCAGTGAATGGCAGATCATTGTCAATAGTTTTAGGAATCCCGATACAAGTAATGGGATAACCCATCTTTTCACTGATTTGAGAGACTTTATAAGCAGTATCTTGAGAATCACCACCACCGTTGTAGAAAAAATAACCTATGTCATGAGCTTGGAAGACTTCAATCAATCGTTCGTATTCTGCACGATTGCTCTCCAGGTCTTTCAGTTTGTAACGACATGAGCCAAATGCACCACCAGGTGTATGTTTAAGTGCGGCAATAGTAGCAGAGTCTTCTGCACTGGTATCGATTAAGTCTTCAGTCAGTGCGCCAATAATCCCATTATGACCTGCATAGACATTATTGATTAAGTCAGGATAGCGGCGTGCGGTTTCAATCAGGCCACAAGCTGTGGCGTTGATAACAGACGTTACACCACCAGACTGGGCGTAAAAGGCATTTTTTTTTGCCATTTAATTAAAACTCCAGTTATGAGTTCTTGTCACCGCATCTAAAACTGTATAACGTTTTTATTATATAAGAGTCTTTCTTGAAGAAAGTAACGTTTTAAGCTCCCAAGTGTCCTAGGCTGCGGCTGCTTTACTTGTAGAGTGGCCACTTCTCAACTGAGGCAGTTTCCACAAAGGGGCGAATGATAAAGCAATTTAACTTTTTTTGCATGGTTAAAAGTTGCACAGGTGAATCAAGGTAACAAGTTTTGTTTAATTGTATTTTGGTTACTTTGATTAAACACCCTTATTTATAGGATTTAGCACAAGATTTATACTTAGCTGAATAATCCCCCTTCATGTGTTGTCTAACACCGCGAGATAACCACAGGTGATAAAACCCTTATGCATATACATATTTTAGGTATTTGTGGGACATTTATGGGTAGCTTAGCTTTACTGGCAAAAGAGCTGGGCTATCAAGTAACAGGGTCTGATGAACATGTTTATCCGCCCATGAGTACTCAGCTCTCAGAGCAGGGCATAGACGTTAAAGAGGGCTATTTGCCTGAGCATCTGACACCAGCCCCTGACTTGGTAGTGATTGGTAATGCGATGTCTCGTGGCAACCCTGCTGTGGAATACGTGTTAGACACTGGAATTCCCTATATATCAGGTCCTGGATGGTTAGCTCAACACTTGCTGCAGAATCGTTGGGTGTTAGCAGTATCTGGTACTCATGGTAAAACCACCACTACTAGCATGCTGGCCTGGATTCTTGAGTATGCTGGTATGTCACCAGGGTTTTTGATTGGTGGGGTGCCTAAAAACTTTGGCTATTCAGCCCGTTTAGGTGAAAGCTCGTTTTTTGTTGTTGAAGCTGATGAATATGACAGCGCCTTCTTTGATAAGCGCTCCAAATTTGTTCACTATCAGCCAAGAACCTTGATCATCAACAATCTTGAGTATGATCATGCTGATATTTTTCCTGATTTAGCCGCTATCCAAACCCAGTTTCATCATTTGATTCGTACGGTGCCAGGCAATGGTTTGGTTATTTATCCTGAAGGAGAGTCTGCCATTGACCAAGTGATAGAAAAAGGCTGCTGGACTTCAACACAAACCTTAAATTTAACTGGTTCTTCAGATTCGCAAGGCAGCTGGCAGGTGCAGCTGATTAAGCCTGATGCCAGTCACTTTGAGGTATACCTTAATGGGCAACTGGCAGGTGAGGTTAACTGGGAGTTAAGAGGCATCCACAATATGGCGAATGGTTTAGCTGCTATTGCGGCTGCTCGTCATGTGGGGGTGTTGCCTGAAGTAGCCAGTAAGGCACTGTGCAAGTTCGAAGGAATTAAACGACGACTAGAGCTGATAGCAGAAGTAAATGGGGTGCAAGTCTATGATGACTTTGCTCACCACCCCACAGCAATTGCTACCACGTTGGAGGGCTTAAGAGCCAGTGTGGGCAATGAAAAAATTATTGCAGTCATTGAGCCTCGTTCTAACACTATGAAAATGGGAGTACATAAACAACAGTTGGTAGAGTCTACCCAAGCCGCTGATTTGGTGTTCTGGTATCAACCGCAGGGGATGGAGTGGGATCTTAGTGCTGCTTTAGCGCAAGCTAATGGCAAGGCTGTGTGTTGTGAACAGGTATCAGAGATTGTTGACCAAGTACAAGCCCAGGTTGGTCCAGGTAGTCATGTGGTTATTATGAGTAATGGTGGCTTTCAAGGTATCCACCAACAAATAGCGAAGGCCATAGCAGAATGACCGAACTGAGTACAACGTATAAAAAAACAGTCACCTTAGCGATGACGGGGGCTTCAGGTGCTCAATATGGCTTAAGGCTGCTGGAAGTATTAGTGCAGCACCAGGTTCAAGTATTTTTTATGATTTCCAAGGCTGCCCAAGTGGTCGTGGCAACTGAAACAGACTGGAAGTTGCCTGGTAAACCGAACTTGCTTGCAGAGCATTTTCAGCAAAAGTTTCAGGCAAAACAGGGGCAAATCCAGGTGTTTGGTCGTGAGCAGTGGATGGCGCCAGTCGCATCAGGCTCAGGTGCCCCCAGTCAAATGGTGGTTTGCCCATGCAGTACAGGCACCTTGTCAGCTATTGCCACAGGCGCCAGCAATAACTTAATTGAGCGAGCGGCTGATGTTGCTTTGAAAGAGCGTCGCCAGCTGATTCTGGTACCAAGAGAAGCTCCTTATTCAGCCATTCACTTAGAACACATGTTAAAGCTGGCTCAGCTAGGTGTGACCATTTTGCCAGCCAGCCCAGGGTTTTATCAGAAGCCGCAGTCAGTTGATGATATGGTGGATTTTGTAGTGGCTCGGATTTTAAACCAACTAGGTATTGATCATCAGTTGCTACCCCGTTGGGGAGAGTAACTGAGTATACATATAAGTGGTGTGGATTGACGTTTGAGAATAAACCAAACGGGCTGCGGTCTTATTAAGTAGTGGTTGCAAATACTTGGTTAGGGAGCATAGCAGATGGCGTCAATCCCCATTTTTCCCCTCAATACCGTACTCTTTCCTAAGTGCAAACTCCCATTACAAATATTTGAACCACGTTATTTAGATATGCTGTCACAAAGCTTAAAAGCAGGGGGTGGTTTTGTTATTGCGCTGGTTAAATCTACCCACCAGGCAGCAATTATGCCTAAAGTTTATTGCGTAGGGACGCTAGCTCAAATAGTGGATTTTGGCCAATTACCTAATGGACTTTTAGGGGTAACAGTCATGGGGCAAGACAAGGTAGTAATTGGCTCCAGCTGGTTGGAAGGCAGTGGTTTAATGGTGGCAGAAGTTTCTCCTTTACCTATTGAGCAGTCGATATCATTACCTAAAAAATATCAGTGTTTGGCCGAAGTGTTAGGAGCGTTGCTGGCTCATCCTGTGGTGGCTGATCTAGACGTATCAAGTAATCTGAACAATGGACTGATAGTTGGTTGGCAACTAGCAAACTATTTACCCTTTAGCTTACAACAGAAACAGTTGTTGCTGGAACTCAATAACCCTTTACTGCGGTTAGCACAGATCAGCCATTTACTGGATGACATGGCCCAAGCTGCTGTTTAACTTATTTAAGAAGATAAAGCTGTTGTGCTTCAGGGAAAGTGAACACAACATAAGCAGAGCTTATTAGTAATACACCTGCTAGCAATACAAATAAAGCAAAATTCGTGTGGAGGCTGGTCTTGTCGTGAGGTGTATAAAAGAACCGAGCTAGTGCGGTGATAATAATACTAAGAATTAATCCAGCCAGAATATCAGTGAACCAATGGCTACCTAAGTAAACTCGACTAAAGCCCACCAAGCAGCCTGGTAATATGCCTAGAAAGTAAATCCACCAACGTTTTTTTATGGGCTGCTCAGTAGCAACTAAACAGCTAATAGTTAACGCTAAAGTGGAGAGCAGTGTAGTATGACCGCTAGGAAAAGAGTAGGGGCTTGGTAGTTGCATTAGTACATCGGGACGAGGCCAGGCCAATGAGACTTTAAGGCCCCAAGTAATAAGTTGGGCAGTGATCATGCATCCACCCACGTATATTGCAGTAGCGCGATACTGGCTAAACCATAGCCAGCACACAGCGAATACAGTAAGTAGTAAAATATTCTGAGTGTCACCCAGTAAGGTAATCCCAATTACTGCATTATCAATTAATGGTTGGTGCAGATTAATAAAATAGCTGAGTAAACCCTGATTAATATCATCCCACCAGTTTTGTGTGATAGTGATAAATAGCGTAATGAACAGAATTGCGCAAACTATGCTGGCTAATAAGTCTGCTAATGGAAAGCTATGGTTGATTTGTTGTCGAGGGGAGCAAAACCGTTGCCACCAGGGCTTGTTAACAAAATGTTGGGCAAACCACTGGTAGCCTCGCTGATTTGCTGTGAGTTGGTGAGTGGTTTGGCTGACTAGCCAACAGATGACACCTATACCTAAGGTGATAATTGTCAGCCCCAGGTAAAAGGATCGGGGTAGCTCAAATGAAGCCTGTAATAGAAGCCCTGAAACATAACCTGGTAATAAATAGACAGGTGCCCAAGCGACTGCCGAACAAATATTGATTAATAGGAAACGGCCAACAGGCATGTTCAAAATACCTGCCACCAGAGGAATTACTGGTCTGATGGGGCCAACAAAACGGCCAATTGCAATACTTTTACCGCCATGTTTGTTGAAGAAGGATTCACCACGTTCAATAAATGTAGGGTAACGATTAAACGGCCAACGTTGCTTAATTTGCTCGTGATAATGATGGCCCACTAAAAAGCTAATACCATCTCCTAGAACAGCGCCTATAAACCCACACCCAAGAACTAGCCAGATACTCATTTCCAGATTGCCAGCTAAAGCAGCTACACCATAAAGTAAGGCAACCCCTGGTATAATAATTCCGACTATAGCGAGAGACTCAAAAAAGGCAAACAGCAAGATTGCAATAGCAAGCCACTGTTGGTTTGCAGATAACCAGTCAAGTAGAGGTTGTACGGCAGAAAGGTCCATAGAGCTTCCGATCTATCAAAGGGAAGCGCTATCTTACCGAAAAAAAGGGAGTAGATGATAGCTTGTTAACGGTGATGATTAGTCGTTTTATAAAATTTTTTATACTGAGGTTTTCAAGCATTTACTGGCATTACTAAAGAAATGAATTAATAAAAATATATTTGTACTGCCGTTCGTTTTTTATACTTTTGTCGAAAATTTAATTTTTTAATCGTCAAATCTTTTTATAGGTGTTAAAAAGTAGTATATCGACAATTTGTTGGTTGTTGATACTGCTGGTTTTATTTGATATTTAAATTACAAAATTGAAAGGGATAGGCTGGTAAGTACTTATTTTAAATAAAATCAGTGTTGTCTAGTCATATAATTTTATGTACATGCATGAAATTAGGACATTAAAAAAATAATAAAATGGAGGGATTCCATGAAGAAAACACTGCTCCCTATTATGCTAAGCGTTATAGGAGCCTCTGGAAATGCGCTAGCTAACGATGGGCCTGTTCATGACTCTGATGAAGGCTGGTCTTGTGAATATCGTGCAAATAACACCCCTTGGCGTTTAATGCGTTGTGTAACAGCAAATGGTGTTGTGCAGCATTTAAATGTGTTGCAGGCAATTGCTGACGCTAATAATGGTACTCGGGTTTCTGGTTCAAATGGTTATACCCAGTCAGTGCAGTATATTGCTCATAAAATGTCCGCTGCCGGTTATAAGGTAGAGCTTAACCCTTTTTCTTTTCGGCAGTTTAAAAAACTAGGTCCTGCTACGTTGAAGCAAACCTCACCTAGAGGCGATGTTTATGAGGAAGATAAGGATTTCCGGGTTATGTCCCATAGTGATGGTGGGGATGAAACAGCGTTGGTTACTGCTGTGGATCTTGACTTAGGGCCAGATAACAAGTCAAGCAGTGGCTGTGAGGCTGATGATTTTGTTGGGTTTCCTCAAGGCCATGTTGCGTTAATTCAGCGGGGAAGTTGCTCTTTTCAACAAAAAGCTGAAAATGCAGCCAATGCAGGTGCTGTTGGTGCAATCATTTTTAACCAGGGTAATTCTGATGACCGAAAAGGTTTGATGAGTGGTACTTTATCATCTGACTATAGTGGAGGTATCCCGGTTTTTTTCGCTACCTACGACAAAGGTGTGAGCTGGGCTGACACTTCTGGATTAACGCTGAATATGTCAGTTAAAGTCGATCGTACTGAAACCACCACTTACAACGTGATTGCTGAGAGCCGTTTGGGCAATCCAAATAATGTTGTCATGGTTGGCGCTCATTTAGATTCTGTTGATGATGGGCCAGGTATTAATGACAATGGTTCTGGTAGTGCTGCAATTTTAGAAGTGGCATTAAAAATGAAGCGGGTGATGCCGAAGAATAAACTGCGGTTTGCCTGGTGGGGAGCTGAAGAGTTTGGTTTGATTGGTTCAACTAAGTATGTTGAGTCTTTATCTGATGCTGAAAAAGATAAAATTGCTCTCTACCTTAACTTCGATATGGTTGGCTCGCCCAACTATAAGCTGGGTGTATACGATGGAGATGGCTCTGAGTTTGGGCTGAAAGGTCCGAAAGGGTCAGATGCGATAGAAGCTTTATTTAACTTGTACTTCAATATGCAAGGTACTCAGAGTACTCCATCAGAAATCAGCTTCCGTTCTGACTATGCAGCGTTCTTTAATGCAGGCATTCCATTTGGTGGCTTGTTTACAGGAGCAGAAGGGGTAAAGACCGAAGCCCAAGCGAAACTGTATGGTGGTAAAGCCGGAGAGCCGTTTGACCCATGCTATCATGCGGCCTGTGATACCACTGATAACATCAGTAAAGCAGCCTTGGAAATTAATGCAGATGCTATTGGCTTATCGACCTTGTGGTATGCCTTCTCTACAGAATCTGTGAATGGAGGGGAAGCAACCTCAGAAGATCAGCCTGAACGAGCTCTTCGCCGGTCACTGACTGATGAAACTGCTAAGCCTAAACTTGAGCCAGAGCGTTTGGGACATATGTGGTTAAAGTAGCGTAACGCTTCTTTATCTATAAACACAAAAGCCAGGTTATTCCTGGCTTTTGTGTTTATAGCAAGTGGGTATAGAAATGGGTTGAAACAAAGTTGGTCGAATTTTGATCGTATAGTTATATGAGGGCTTACTAGAAATCAACACCCACAGGTAACTCAATGCTTCATTTTCCTCGTGCCATAGCAGTAACCATTTCTTTAGTAATTGGCTGGGCGTTATCTTTACCAAGTCATGCATTCCGTTGTAAAACCAAGCTAGTGGTTGAGGGGTATACAACAGGACAAGTGATTAATCGTTGTGGTAAGCCTGCTATTCGAGAGGAAATCGTGGTTGAGCATATTCGCCGCTATCATGATGGTTTTGAGGCCTCAAACTATATAACAAAAGAGTTTTGGGTGTATGGTGCCAGCTCTAGTCGCTTTATACGTATTTTGACATTTGAAGATGATGAGTTAGTAAAAATTGAAACAGGTGGCTATGGCGGTCATATAGCTAAACGAGTCAACTGTATAGAGCCAAAGGGGGCAATTGAGCAAGGTGATAACATAGCCTTGGTCGCTTATTTGTGTGGTGAGCCTACCAGGGCCAGGTTAGTCGGGCGCATTAAAGGTCGCTATTTTTATCGAGGTTATAACTTTGCCAATCAAATTATTGAAGAGTGGGACTATTTTCAAAAAGGCTCTAATCGTAAACGAGTTTATCGCTTTAGAGATGGTATTTTAGATTCTATTCGTGATGAGGATATTTACTGAGTAAGGCAAGTATTCTGTGATATCTCTAGTAGTGTGGTTGTGTTCACAACTGCTAGTCTTAATTTATAGATATTCATAAAAGAGGTGCTATAACGCCAATTGTTGAATTATCCTAACAAATCATGTGCAGAAGGCTGGAAGCTGGCTATAATCGAGCGCTTGAACTTAAACCATAACAACTTTAGGATAGCTGTATGGATGTGAAAGCGTATATGGCAGATGTAGGCCAGCGAGCTCGCCAAGCTTCAAAAGTAATAGCCAAAGCCCCCACACAGCAAAAAAATGCCGCATTAACTCATATTGCGGAAGCGTTAAGTGCTTCTCGCTCGTCATTACTTGCTGCAAATCAACAAGATCTTGCCCAAGGCCAGCAAAAAGGTTTGGATGCAGCGCTACTCGATCGCTTAGAGTTAACTCCCGCACGAATTGACGCAATGATTGATGGCTTAAATCAAGTAGCCAGCTTACCTGATCCCATTGGTGAAATCGCTGATCTTAAATATTTGCCCAGTGGTATCCAAGTGGGCAAAATGCGTGTTCCGCTAGGAGTGATTGGAATAATTTACGAGTCACGGCCTAATGTCACCATTGATGCTGCTAGCTTATGCCTAAAGTCTGGTAATGCCACCATTTTAAGAGGGGGCTCAGAAGCCTTTCACTCAAATCAGGCTATTGCCCAGTGTATTCAGCAAGGGCTTAAAAAAGCGGGGCTACCTTCAGATAGTGTGCAGGTAGTTGAAACAGTTGACCGTGCAGCCGTGGGTGAAATGATCACCATGCCTGACTATGTTGACGTGATAGTTCCTCGTGGTGGTAAAGGATTAATAGAGCGAATTAGTAATGATGCGTCTGTTCCAGTGATAAAGCATCTGGACGGCGTATGTCATGTTTATATAGATAGTGAAGCAGATCCTGAAAAAGCTATCTCAATAGCAATTAATGCGAAAACTCGCCGTTATGGTGTTTGTAATGCAATGGAAACATTGTTAATAAATGAACAGCAAGCAGCCGGTTTGTTGCCGAAACTAGCAGACATGTATCTTGCCACAGGGGTTGAGCTAAGAGGCTGTGATCGTACCTTGTCAATAGTAGCTGGTATGAACCCTGCTGGTGAAGAAGACTGGTATACCGAATACCTGGCGCCAATATTATCAGTGAAAATAGTGGCTGATATGGCGGAAGCCATTGAGCATATTAATCACTATGGCTCTCATCATACGGATGCCATCGTGACAGAAAATTATACAAAAGCGAGAGCTTTTTTAACTGAGGTGGATTCTAGCTCTGTCATGGTTAATGCCTCGACTGGTTTTGCAGATGGCTTTGAATATGGCCTTGGTGCTGAAATTGGTATTTCTACAGATAAGATTCATGCGAGAGGGCCTGTGGGTCTTGAAGGCTTAACCTCGCAAAAATATGTGGTACTGGGGGATGGGCACATTCGTCAGTAACACTTGCCAGCTTAGCTGGCGTTATGTTTGGTAAAGAAAGAGGACTAACAAAACCTATATGTATTCTGAACAACTTAAGCAGCTTGTTGTTGATACCCTTGAAGATATGAAAGGGAACGACATAACCTGCCTCGATGTGAAAGGTATGACCAGCGTTACCGATCATATGATTATTGTCAGTGGAACCTCCAACCGCCATATCAAATCTCTTGCTGATTCAATTATTGAAAAAGCCAAAGAAAATGGTGTTCGCCCATTAGGGGTTGAAGGGCAGGACTCTGCTGAGTGGGTGCTGGTCGACTTGGGTGATGTTGTAACTCATATTATGTTGCCTGCTACTCGTCAGTTCTATGACTTGGAGCGGCTATGGGAAACCTCTACTGCTAGCTTAGAGCATCAGCACTAGTAAGGTTTTCTGATATGCGAGTTCGCTTAATTGCTGTGGGCACTAAGATGCCCTCATGGGTTGTTGCTGGCTATAGTGAATATGCCAAGCGACTGCCTTCTGACTGTAAGCTAGAAAGCTGTGAGATTCCTTTAGCAAAACGTACCAAAGGCAGCGATTTAAAGCGGGCTCAAAAAAAAGAGGGGGAGCAGATGCTCGCGGCTATTGCTCCAAGTGACAGGGTGATAGCGTTAGACCTTACTGGAAAGCCCTGGTCTACGGAGCAACTTGCTGACCAGCTCTCGGGCTGGCGGCTTGATGGACGTAATGTTGCCCTATTAGTGGGAGGGCCAGAAGGACTAGCCCCAGAGTGTTTGGCTAGAGCTGAGCAAAAATGGTGTCTATCTCCGTTAACGCTTCCTCATCCACTGGTTCGAGTACTAGTTGCTGAACAGTTGTATCGTGCTTGGAGTATTCTCCAAAACCACCCTTATCACCGTTAAGCTAAAAAAGCATTAGTAATTAGCAATGAATGACCGGGATACTCTGAAGGATCATAGGCGAGAAGTTAAAATCTTTAAAAACCGGATTGTTCTTGCTGCATTTTGCCTGGTGCTATTAACTGGGCTATTACTATCAAGACTATTTGTTCTACAAGTTGTTCAATATGAAGAACTCTCAACTAAGTCGGATGAAAACCGAATTCACTTAAAGCCCATCCCGCCTACCCGAGGCTTGATCTACGACACTCATGGCATATTGCTCGCGGATAATAAACCAAGTTTTAACCTGTCTTTAATCAAGGAGCGCATCAAGGATCTGGATACTACGGTGCGTGACCTAGCCTCATTAATAAATATTTCAGAAGAAGAAGTCCAGGGTTTTTATAAGCGCTTGCGTAAGCGGCGAGCACCCTATGAGCCAGTACCATTGAAGCATGGTCTAACAGAAGAAGAAATAGCCATTATTTCTGTAAATGAGCAGCGCTTCACTGGTGTTGAAATCGAGGCTCAGTTGGTTCGCTTTTACCCACAAGCAGAACCTTTTGCCCATGCGGTTGGTTACGTAGGCAAAATTAACGAAAGAGAGTTGAAGCGGCTTGATCCTCAAAAATATAGTGGTATGCGCTCAATTGGAAAAATCGGTGTCGAGCGCTTTTATGAAGAGGATTTGCTTGGACAGGTGGGTTACCAGGAAGTTGAAACAAACGCCAGGGGGCGTGTATTACGCGTTTTAAACCAGCAGGATCCCCAACCAGGTGTCAACTTAACTCTGTATTTAGATAGCTATTTACAACAAGTTTCGTATGAAGCGCTGGCTGGTAAACGTGGTGCTATTGTAGCCATTGAGCCTAAAACTGGCGGGATACTCGCGATGGTCAGCCAGCCATCTTATGACCCTAATTTATTTGTTTCTGGTATCCCCTATAAAACCTATAGTGTTTTACGGGATCATCCAGATCGCCCCTTATACAATCGCGCGTCATTAGGAGAATACCCCCCGGCTTCTACAATAAAACCCATGCTGGCATTGGCCGCTTTAGATCTGGGAGTAAGAGAGCCTAGCTTTAAAATCTTTGATCCTGGTTACTATAAGCTGCCCAATAAGCCTCGTTTATATAGAAACTGGAAACGAGGAGGTCATGGCTGGGTGAATTTGGAGCGAGCGGTTTATGTCTCAAATGATACTTATTTTTATGACTTAGCTTTAAATATGGGAATTGATGATTTACATGATTATTTAACTAAGTTTGGTTTAGGTAAACGTACAGCAATGGATGTTGCTGAGCAGCGGCCTGGGTTGATTCCGTCTCGTGAGTGGAAAGAAGGTGTTAAAGGAGTGCCTTGGTTCCCAGGTGAAACGTTAATCAGTGGAATTGGTCAAGGCTATATGCTGTCAACGCCATTACAGTTGGCAACGGCAACAGCTGTGATAGCTAATAGAGGTAAGTGGATCCAACCTAAACTACTTAAGTCCGCTTCTGGAGAAATAAAACGAGAGTTACCTACTGCACCAGAATCAATAGAGGTGTCTAACCCCGCTTATTGGGACTTTGTTAATGAGTCTATGCGTAAAGTAGTTCATGACCCCCGTGGCACGGCTAATTATCGCATAGGTAAAGATCTGCAATACACTATGGCGGGAAAAACAGGAACAGCACAAGTAGTTGGAATTAAACAAAACGAGCGTTACGACGCAAAAAAACTGAAAAAAATCCACCATGACCATGGTTTATTCATAGCATTTGCACCGATTGAAAATCCACAGATAGCCATTGCAGTTATTGTTGAAAATGGAGGGGGGGGAAGTTCTGCCGCTGCTCCTGTTGCTCGTAAAGTACTAGATGCTTATTTGTTACCCAAGTTGGCAGAACAGCGATTAGCAGTGAGTAAGTCTGAATGAGTCCTGAATATGTAAGACAGCTGTCCTCTGTTACCCATGGGCAATTAAGCAAGCCTCCGGGGTTTTGGTTTAAGCTCCATCTTGATCCAATTTTGCTGGGTGCTCTGTTGTTGTTAACAGCAGGGGGCTTATTCATTTTATTTAGTGCCAGTGGTCAAAGCGAATCCATTATGACCAGGCAATCGATTTATCTTGCTATTGGTTTTGTGGTGATGGCTTTATTTGCCCAGGTGCCCCCCCGTATATTTTGTCGTTGGGCTCCTTGGGTATACCTTATAGGTTTGGCACTGCTTGTTGCAGTGTTGTTGTTTGGTACGGGTGCAAAAGGTGCTCAGCGCTGGATTGCTGTACCGGGTATGTCCAGTGTGCGATTCCAGCCTTCTGAAATTATGAAGTTGGTCATGCCCATTGTGGTTGCCTGGTTTCTATCAAAACATATCGTTCCTCCTTCATTTAAAGCTGTTATAGGTACACTACTGTTGGTTGCTATTCCAGTGGGGTTAATTGCAAAGCAGCCAGATCTGGGGACGTCGCTATTAGTGGCTGCGGCAGGTATTTTTGTGTTGCTACTTGCTGGTTTACGCTGGCGTTTTATTTTTGGGGCTGTCATGCTTGCTGTGCCTGCTGTGTATGTCATGTGGCACTTTGTCATGCGAGAGTATCAAAAGCAGCGGGTGTTAACTTTTTTAGAGCCTGAAAAAGACCCTTGGGGAGCTGGCTGGAACATTATTCAGTCAAAAGTAGCCATCGGTTCAGGCGGAATACATGGAAAAGGCTGGTTGGCAGGTACCCAGTCGCATCTTGACTTTCTCCCTGAAAGTCACACAGACTTTATTATTGCTGTATTGGCTGAAGAGTTTGGGCTAATTGGTGTTGTGCTACTGTTGTGTGTTTATGCTGTTATTATTACACGTGGAATTATTATTTCTGCTAAAGCACAAACACTGTTTGGTAAACTGTTGGCTGGTAGTGTGACTCTCACCTTTTTTGTATATATTTTCGTAAATATTGGGATGGTTAGCGGATTGCTGCCAGTGGTTGGTGTACCATTACCACTAGTCAGTAGGGGGGGGACCTCAATAGTTACTCTGATGGCAGGTTTTGGTATTTTAATGTCAATTCACACTCATCGAACGCTGCTAGGCCGAACCACATAGCTCTTATTAGCACTAGAATTAAATTAGTAAGTCGCGCCTCCTAAAGTATAAGGCAGTTAAAGTAACAGGTTTATACTGTTTACAGTTGTAACCTAACAAGCAAGAATTGTTGTTTGGAAAAGGTTGTTTAAAAAATAAACCAGCTGAGCTTTTTGTTGTTTTTGCTGTCATAAGAAACAGTATTTTTCAGTTGAGCTATCAGCTTAGTTCTTACAAGGTTGATTGAGTTGAGTGGTATGGTTTTGGTAAAAAAAGCAATTTTAATGGTTACTTTTCCCCTTTTATCGCTAGGGGTAATGGCTAAGCAGACAACACCCACTGCTTTTGATAAGCAAGTGATTGAGCACTTTGTTGCTGAAATGGAAGCTAAACACAAGTTCAGTCGAAAAAAACTGGAAACTTTGTTTGCCAAGGTTGAAAGAAAGCAATCGATACTTGATGCAATGAGTCGCCCAGCAGAAAAAACCAAAACCTGGGGTGAGTATCGAGAAATCTTTTTAACCAATAAACGAATTAAAGGTGGTGTGGACTTCTGGCAAAAGAACCAGCAAGCACTAACCAGGGCTGAGCAGCAATATGGTATTCCAGCAGAGATTATTGTAGCGATTATTGGTGTAGAAACTTTTTATGGTCGTCAGTCAGGCCGTTTTCGGGTAATGGATGCATTATCAACGCTGGGCTTTGAGCACCCTAGGCGAGGACCGTTTTTTCGCAAGGAGCTTGTAAACTTTTTGCTGATGAGTCGTGAACAAGGTATAGACCCTTTAGCGCTCAAAGGGTCTTATGCTGGAGCAATGGGCTATCCGCAATTTATTCCCAGCAGTTTTAGAAGATTTGCAATTGATTTTAACAACGATAAGAAAGTAGATATTTGGAAAAACTCTACAGATGCAATTGGTAGTGTAGCTAATTACTTCAAATCCCATGGTTGGGAAACAGGCAAGCCTGTATTAGCAACAGCAAAAGTATCAGGGAAAAGTTATCGACAAGCATTACAACCAAAACTAGAACCCCAAAAAACAATAAGTCAGATTAAGTCTCTGGGCTGGGAGTTTTCTACACCTGTTGTAGATAAAACAAAAGCAAGAGCTATAGAGTTAACTGGAAAACGAGGAGTAGAGCATTGGGTAACACTACCCAACTTCTATGTTATAACTCGATATAACCACAGTACATTATATGCAATGGCTGTTTACCAATTAGGGCAAGCAATTAAAACTGAGCGATTAGCGCTAAATCAATCAAACTCTAAAGGGTGAGTTATACTTAAAACTGTAGTGGTTTTTTGTTAATAACTGACTTTAAGCAAGGTAAATGGCGGCATGTTTAACTTGAAAAAAAACTCTTGGTTTTTTTCTGTACTGAGTATTTTTGTCTTATGGCTGGCAGGCTGTACTTTTAATCCTTCTATTGAAAAGGATGGAGCGCCTAAAGGCGACTTTGATGCAGCGAAAGTTCCTGATGCAGTGCCTCGCCCGCACTATGGAAAAACCAAGAGCCGCCCTTATAAAGTGCTAGGAGTGACTTATAATCCATTAAAGTCAGCTACTGGCTATACAGCTAAAGGAGTAGCATCTTGGTATGGCACTAAATTTCACGGTAAAAAAACTGCTTTAGGTGAGACATACAATATGTATGGTATGTCAGCTGCCCACCGTACATTGCCATTGCCCTCCTATGCTAAAGTAACTAACTTGGACAACGGTAAATCAGTTGTAGTGAGGGTAAATGATAGAGGACCTTTTGTTAAAGATCGTTTGATCGACTTGTCTTATGCTGCTGCCAAAAAACTGGGTTACCAAAAGAATGGTACTGCTAGAGTTAAAGTTGAGGGCATTGTTCCACCACAGTACCAAGCTAAAAAAACTACCAAAACAGCGCCAGCAAAAAACTTACTAAATGACTATGCCAAAAATAAGCGAATGTATTTGCAAGTGGCTGCGTTTAGTAAGCTAGAGTCAGCTCAGGCACTAAAGCAACGATTACATGCGTTAACTAAACTACCAGTTACGGTATTATATGCTCCATCTGCTGCTAATCCTTTGCATAGAGTTCGAATTGGCCCAATCTCAGATGCTGAACAGCTTGAGCAATTAAGATTAAGGATTGCTAATGCCAAGCTGGGAAGCCCGCATGTAGTGCTCGAATAGATTTTAATTTGTATGCTATCACTAAGGACGATATGATGAGTAAACAGAAATTTACCATACTTTCTAACTAGGTTATTGTAGGCATTATTTCTTTTTAACGGGCCTAAACGGTTTTTATTGGGGACATTAAGTCAGCGAGCTTGATTTTCGCTTATTATGAAATACTTCAAATTTTTTTCAGTGAAACTTACTTCTTTTGTTTTACTTATTAGTTTGCTGGGTGCTAACCAGGCACTGGCTGTAATTCCTTCGCCACCCAAACTAGCAGCTAAGAGTTATCTGTTAATTGATGCAGATACTGGCGAAGTGTTGGTGGAAGAAAATGCTGATGAAAAGCTGCCACCTGCCAGTTTAACTAAAATGATGACAGCTTATATAGCTGAGGCAGAAATTGCTTCAGGTAATTTACAGCTAAATGAAACTGTCATAGTCAGTGAAAAAGCCTGGCAGATGAAAGGCTCCTTGATGTTTATTGAGGTAGGGGAGCAAGTTTCAGTCGAAGATCTGCTGAAAGGGATTATTATTGTATCTGGTAATGACGCTAGCGTGGCAATGGCTGAGCATATTGCAGGTAGTGAAGAGTCATTTGCAGATGTAATGAATGCTACTGCAGTCAAACTGGGAATGACCAATACTCACTTTGTTAATGCAACTGGTTGGCCAGCAGAGAATCACTATACAACAGCTAGAGACCTTGCCAAGCTGGCAAAAGCAATTGTTTATGACTACCCAGAGCGGTATGGAGTTTATTCTGAAAAATATTTTCAGTATGGAGTTGATAAGCGCACAGGAAAGCCTTTAAAGCGCCAGGCTAACCGTAACGCACTGTTATGGCGAGACTCATCAGTTGATGGATTGAAAACTGGTTATACAAAAGAGGCTGGTTATTGCCTTGTTACTTCTGCTAAAAAAGAAAATCAGCGACTTATTTCAGTGGTAATGGGAACCAAAAGCTCAAAAGCACGAGCGGCAGAGAGCCAAAAGCTGCTGACCTATGGATTCCGTTTTTTTGAAAATGTAAAAGTTAAATCAGCAGGGGCTTCACTAGAAAAAGTATCCGTCTGGAAAGGTGATGCAAATCGTGTATCAGTAGGTGTTGCTGAAGACTTAATGGTGACAATCCCAAGAGGAGAGTCAAAAGCGCTAAAGGCTGAAATGGAAGTTAACTCTGTAATTGAAGCACCACTTGAGCAAGGGCAGCCACTAGGGGCAGTAAAGGTTTCTTTAAATGACCAGCTTATTAGAGAGGTTCCTTTAGTTGCCTTGGAATCAGTAGCAGAGGCTGGCTTTTTCAAAAAGTTGTGGGATCAACTGCGTTTATTCTTTTACCAATTATTCACTGAGTAATTGTTTCTCTTCTCTTTCTTGTACAGGCCCTCTTATGAGGGCCTGTTTCGTATTTGGATCATACTAAAGCTAACTCAATCAGCTTATTACTATGGTTTGCGATGACTGCTTGTGATTTGGGTAATAAAGTTTACAATAGGAAACTTAGTTTATTATTATAAACAAAGATCCTTTTCAGCAAATACCCGCAAGAACGAGATAAGATTTCTTGACTGGCTAGACGGATGTATAATAGGCAGGATATACGTACTAACTAATAAGCTTTAAAGAGAATTGCTGGTTGCTTTATGACTGAACAAGATAAAAGCCAGACAGCCCCTAAGATAGAGTTTCCTTGTGACTATCCAATTAAGGTAATGGGCGCTTCAACTGATGACTTTGAGCAGTTTGTTATTGGTGTTATGCAAAAACATGATCCCAGCTTTAATGGTAAAGCGACCCGCCGTGATAGTCGTAATGGTAAATATCAAGCTGTCAATGTCACGATTACCGCGACTGGTGAAGCACAATTGAAAGCTATTTTTGAAGAGCTAAAAGCCAGTGGTCGTGTAGTAATGGTGCTATAAACATGGGGCATTTATGAAGGCACCAGCAGATCAGCCACTCATTTTTCGTTACCTTAGCCAGCAGTCATACTCTGATGTGTTTCAGATGATGAAACAGTTTACAGAGAGCAGGCAGCCTGACACTGCTGATGAAATTTGGCTGCTAGAGCATGACCCGGTTTTTACTCAGGGGCAGGCAGGTAAAACAGAGCATGTACTAATGCCTGGGGATATCCCTATTGTTCAAGCAGATCGTGGTGGCCAAGTGACCTATCATGGTCCTGGCCAGCTGATAGGTTATTTATTATTGAATTTAAAGCGGCTGGGCTGTGGGGTGAGAGAGCTGGTTACGCTAATTGAGCAAACCTTAATTGACTCGTTAGCTCAATATAGCCTTGAGGCTGCTGCAAAGCCTGATGCACCAGGCGTTTATGTTGATGGTGCGAAAATAGCTTCTCTGGGCCTAAGGGTAAGACGAGGCTGTTCTTATCATGGCTTTGCCTTGAATGTAAATATGGATTTAGAACCATTTGCTCGAATTAACCCTTGTGGTTATGCGGGTATGAAAATGGTTGATATGGCAGGGCTGTTAACCAAGCCTGAACTTACCCTGACTGAGGTGAGGGGTGTTATTCAGCAAGGTTTGCAACAGCGGCTGGGTTATACAAGGGTGGTGACTCATGGTAGTACTGCTCAAACTGAAACGAATACAGATTGGGATTAGCAAATGACAGATATGCAACCAATGCCACCTGCTAAGAAAAAGCCAGCACGTGTTGAGCGTGGAGTGAAGTTACGTGGTGCTGAAAAAGTTGCCCGTATACCTGTAAAGGTAATCCCAACTGAAAAAGAAAATATGCCTCGGAAGCCCGACTGGCTACGGGTAAGAATGCCAATTTCGCCAGAAGTTGATCGAATAAAAAAACTGCTACGTAAACACAAACTGCATACAGTGTGTGAAGAAGCTTCGTGCCCAAATCTGGGTGAGTGTTTCGGTGGAGGCACTGCGACTTTTATGATCATGGGGGATATTTGTACTCGCCGATGCCCTTTCTGTGATGTGGCTCATGGTCGCCCAAATCAACTTGATGCCAATGAGCCTGCTCACCTTGCCACTGCTATAGCTGACTTGGGCTTAAAATATGTGGTAATTACTTCTGTAGATCGTGATGATTTGCGAGATGGTGGTGCTCAGCATTTTGCTGACTGTATCCGTGAAGCCAGAGCAAGAAGCCCAAAACTGGAAATTGAAGTTTTAGTACCAGATTTTCGTGGCAGAATGGAAGTAGCGTTAGACATTTTAGGTGAAACACCACCTGACGTGTTTAATCATAACCTTGAGTCTGTGCCTAGTCTTTATCGGAAAATTCGCCCTGGCTCTGATTATCAATGGTCACTGGATTTATTAAAGCGCTATAAAGAGCGGGTACCTCATGTGCCAACCAAGTCAGGCATTATGTTGGGGTTAGGAGAAACCAAGGAAGAGGTAATTGAAGTAATGCATGACATGCGTGAACATAATATTGAAATGATTACGCTGGGTCAGTACTTGCAGCCAAGTCGTCATCATTTGCCAGTAGATCGTTTTGTCCATCCTGATGAGTTTGCCGAATTGGCAGAAATTGCTAAGTCACTGGGTTTTGATAAGGTGGCTAGTGGCGCTTTAGTTCGCTCTTCCTATCATGCAGATCAGCAAGCCAAGGAAGATCTGATTATCTAATTTATATAAAGCCCTCATAGATCTTTTGGAGGGCTTTAATGTTCTATATTTGAGTCGGAACTCCCGCTAATTTCAGTGTTAGTTGAGTTAACTCATCCCAAATATTTTCTTTAGCTAGTCCTTTAATTGCCGTATCAATGTTGGCAGCATGTTGTAGCATTGAGCGGAAGTCTTTTTCTCTGTGGCGTCGAGCTGCTTGTTGTACGAGAGGCTTGCGTTTTGGCCAGATTTTTAATTGTTTACATACCTGATCAGTTGGGTTTCCTTGGTGTATTAAGTAACTAAATTCTGATAGGTTGCGAATTTCTCTGGTTAAAGCCCATAAAATAAGGGTGGTCTCTGACGCTTCAGCTTTTAACCCTGAAATAATTCTTAGGCAGTGTCGTATATCACCCTGTAGTGCCGCATCAACCAGCCCAAAGACATCATAACGAGCGCTATCTGATACTGAGTCAGTAATATGGGCTGCAGTGACTTTGCCATCTATAGCTAACAGCTTTAGTTTCTCTATTTCTTGAGAAGCAGCTAGTAAATTCCCTTCAATGCGATCTGTCAGCAGTTCAATCGCTTCTGGGGAGGCTGACAGGCCTGCTTGTTGAAATCGCTGTTTCAACCAGTTTGGTAAGCGACTGGGCTCAACTGGCCAAATAGGCAGGAAAATACCTATTTGGTCGAGTTTTTTGAACCACTTACTGCGTTGAATAGCGCCTTCAAGCTTAGGCGTAATAATTAATAAAATATTGTCAGGGGAAGGATTTTGGCAATAGGCTTCAATTGCTTTATTGCCTTTTTCTCCTGGCTTGCCGTTAGGGATTCTCAATTCTATTAATTTTCTATCAGCAAATAATGATAGTGCATTGGCTGACTCAAGTAACAAGTCCCAGTCAAAGCCTGCTTCAGCATGAAATAATACTCTCTCGGTAAAGCCCTGATGACGGGCAGCTGCGCGAACCTGGTCAACGGCTTCTATTTGCTGTAAAGGCTCATCACTGGCTATCAGGTAAATAGGTTTAAGGGGGTTTAAATGGGAAGGTAATTGATCAAGACGAATTTTCATGGCAGGACTGTAGGCCTGATATATTACCAGGCCAAAAAGGTTGATTTATAAAGGCTGCTTTTTTTTCTCTTCTGCTAGTTTTTTTGCCTCGGCTTCTGCTTCTGCATTTTCTATATCTGTGTTGCTGAGTGCGGCTAAGCGTAGCTGAATTTGACGGATAATATCTTTATCCAATTCTTCTGTAATAAGTCTTTCTTCACTTGCTGAAGCAGCTGCGTTATTAGGCTCATGAAGAAATACTCGTTCTGCTTGTGCTTTGAATGGGCCAATAATGACCAGTCCAGAGCGATTTTCCAGCTGGTATTTATTGGTCACTCTTACCCGATATTCTGCTGCTTGAGCATTACCAGAAAAGCTTGCCACTTTTCTTTCTTGCTCGTTGCTAAGCACTTTAAGTGTATAGGGAGCTTGGTCAGACACACTGATATTATTAGCTTCCAGGCTATGGACGAGCTTGCGACTAAACTGACTGTAATTATCAGGGGTAGTTACTTTTAAGGTAGACAGTAGTGGTGCTACTTCAACTAAGCCTCTTAGTTGAAAGCCACAGCCCGTCATTAAAGTAGCTGCTATCACTGTTATTAATGCTTTCCCTAACAGGTTGTTCAGGGTAATCCGCATAGCTCACTCCTAAATAAACAGGTCGGCTTAGCCGACCACAATGTTGACCAGTTTGTTTGGAACGACAATCACTTTGCGTACAGTTTTATCCGCAATAAATTTTTGCACGTTTTCACTTGTTAAGGCTGTTTGCTCAACGTTGGATTTATCTGCATCAGCAGCAACCTCAATTTTGGCTCTGACTTTACCATTGACTTGAACTACGTACTGTAGAGTGGTACGAGTTAATGCACTTTCATCAACTACAGGCCAAGTGGCATCAACCACTGCCCCTTGATGACCAAGTATTTGCCATAAGTTGTGCGCAATATGAGGTGTAATTGGCGCTAAGGTTAATACCATGGTTTCAAGGGCTTCTTGGGCAACTGCACGACCTTGAGCAGAGTTGTCCTCAAACTTTGCTAATGCATTAACCAGCTCCATTACTCTGGCAATAGCAGTATTGAAAGTTAACCGGTTGGCAAAGTCATTGGTAATATCGCGTATGGTTTCATGGGTTTTCCGGCGTAAGTCTTTTTGTGATTCATTCAGTTCAGCAGGACTTACCTTGCCGGCAGGGCCCTGGCTGACATGAGTATAAACCTGTTTCCATGCACGTTTTAGAAAGCGGTGAGCCCCTTCTACGCCAGCATCTGACCACTCTAATGATTGCTCTGGTGGGGCAGCAAACATCGTAAACAGGCGAACTGTATCGGCGCCAAACTTGTTGATAATCACCTGGGGATCGATGCCATTATTTTTCGACTTTGACATCTTACTCATGCCGTCGTAATCAACTGGCTGGCCATCGGCTTTATGAGTGGCTTTAATTAGGCGCCCTTTGTCATCAAGCTCAACTTCAACATCTTGTGGCGAAATCCAAATTTTGCCGCCTTTGTCATCCTCACGATAATAGGTTTCCGCTAGCACCATACCTTGGCAGAGTAAACGCTTAAATGGCTCATCACTGGATACTAAGCCTTCATCACGGAGTAACTTATGGAAAAAGCGAGCATACAATAAGTGCATGACAGCGTGTTCAACACCACCAATATACTGATCAACGGGTAACCAATGGTTAGCTTTATCTTTATCCAGCATACCGTCGCTGAATTTAGCGCTGCAATAGCGAGCGTAATACCAGGAGGACTCCATAAAGGTATCGAAAGTGTCTGTTTCTCGCTCTGCAGGCTCACCTGTTACCGGGGCATTGGTTTTAGCCCATTCAGGATTGCTTTTAATTGGGGATTGAACACCGTCTAAGGTGACATCGGTTGGTAATTCGACGGGCAGTTGTTCCAGGGGAACCGGTACTGCTTCGCCATTACTACGGTGAATCATTGGGATAGGAGTACCCCAGTAGCGCTGACGAGAGACTCCCCAGTCTCTTAGCCGGTAATTAACCTGCTTGCTCCCTTTGCCTGCTTTAATCAGGAAGTTGGCAATGGCTTCAAATGCTTGGTCAAAACTCAGGCCGTCAAATTGATCTGAGTTGATTAAAATACCTTTTTCAGTAAAAGCTTCTTTAGACAGGTCACATTCAATATCGTTAACTTCAGGCTTAATAACCTGCTTAATGGTTAAGCCGTATTTAGTGGCAAACTCCCAGTCGCGTTGGTCGTGACCGGGTACAGCCATGACCGCACCTGATCCATAGTCCATCAAGACAAAGTTAGCTACCCAAACAGCAACAGGCTCGCCAGTAATAGGGTGAATAGCGGTTAAGCCTGTATCCACGCCTTTTTTTTCCATGGTGGCCATATCGGCTTCAGCAACAGCGTTTTGTTTACACTCTTGAATAAAATTAGCCAACTCTGGATTGTTTTTTGCTGCAGCTAAAGCAATGGGGTGCTCTGCTGCCAGTCCGACATAGGTAACGCCCATTACGGTGTCAGGGCGAGTGGTGTAAATTGAAAATTCAGTTGGTGCATCAGTCAGTGGAGCTGCCAACTGGAATTGCATCTCTACCCCTTCAGAGCGGCCAATCCAGTTTTTTTGCATGGTTTTGACCTGTTCAGGCCAGTCAGGCAGCTGCTCTAAGTCAGACAATAATTCATCAGCATAATCAGTAATTTTGATAAACCATTGAGGAATTTCTTTTCGCTCAATCAATGCACCAGAGCGCCAACCGCGACCATCAACAACTTGCTCATTGGCTAAAACTGTTTGATCTACAGGGTCCCAGTTGACGGTGGCCATTTTTTTATACACCAACCCTTTTTCAAAAAGGCGGGTAAAAAACCACTGTTCCCACTTATAGTAGTCTGGTTGGCAGGTGGCTAATTCTCGGGACCAATCGTAACCAAAGCCAAGGCTTTTTAGCTGATTACGCATATACGCAATATTTTCTTCCGTCCACTTTGCCGGTGCTACTTTATGCTGAATTGCGGCATTTTCCGCAGGCAGGCCAAATGCGTCCCAGCCCATGGGTTGCAGCACATTTTTGCCCTGCATCCGTTGAAATCGGCTAATCACATCGCCAATGGTGTAATTGCGAACATGCCCCATGTGGAGTCGTCCGCTGGGATAGGGAAACATGGAGAGGCAGTAAAACTTTTGTTTGCTGGAATCTTCGGTGACTTCGAATGAACGATTGTCATTCCAGTACGCCTGTGCGTCGGCTTCAACACGCTGGGGTTGATACTGTTCTTCCATTGCGATGATCGGGATTTCTCTAAAAGGTTGCTAACAAATAGTGATAAAGTCTAAACAGCGTAGGATACATTAGACAGAAGATAACGGGTAGTGCTGATTCATAGTCTAACCTTATATTAAGTAAATTGTGAAAAAGAGGATGGTAGCAACCAAATTTTCGTTAGTGTGTTGTTTCTTAGGATTACCACTGAAGAAAGGTTTATCACTTATTTTTTGTAACTCCGCAGTAAATAGGGCTGTATAGAATAAATGCTCATGATGAGCTGGGATGGATAATGAAATTACATTTGGTTTGGGATAACGGAGTTTTATACCCGCATAATGAACCACAACAGTTACAGTCAGTGGTGCCCGCTAGTAATGAGCAAACGCCTGAAACCAAACAAGCAACATATGACCACCTGATTGACTCCTTAGAAAAAACCCTGCAAGGTTATCAGACCCGGCAATGGCAAGCGGTTGATAAACCTGATCAAAAGCCTTCCGAGGTGGTGGAGATACCTGACCTGTCTCATAATGAGCTGGAAATTGTCAGTGCTTATTTTCGTAAAGATGCCAGCTTGATTTGTCGGTTTTTAAAGTAAAAATAATATTTATTTTCTATAGTGAAGCCTTTTACACTGCATAAGTAGTAAGTAAGAGGCTTGCCCGAGCATTGCTTAGGCTTCGGGTATTTAGGCTAAGTATATTTTCCCAATAAGACGACTTTTTGGATCTAATATTAAATGTTACACACCATGATTAAGTTATTGGTGCTACCTCCTGGCATCAATTTAGTCTTGTTGTTGTTCGTAGGGGTGTTGTGGTTTAAGCGGCGTACGATGGCTTTGCTTTTATTGGTTTTTACATTTTTGCTTACCTATTGTTTGGCGACCCCATTTGTAGCCAATAAGCTGTTGCAACATCTCGAAGCTGACTTTCAGCCATTAGGCATAAGTGATAATAGCCAGCCTCATGCAGAGGCTATTGTAGTACTTGGTGCTGGACGACATGCCCAGGCAGTAGAGTTTTCAGGGAAAGATGCGCCATCAGCGTTTGGGCTTGAAAGAATGCTGTATGCTGCACACTTAGTTAAGCAGCTACAGTTGCCACTGGCGGTGGCCGGTGGGTCTGTTTTTGATCCTGAAATGGAAAGCGAAGCCAGTATAATGAGTCGCTATTTCCTTGAATATTTTCACATTATTACCCGTTGGCAAGAAGGAAACAGCCGCAATACCTGGGAAAATGCCATTAATTCAGGGCGAGAGTTTGGTAACGAAGTATCGACTATTTTACTAGTAACTCATGCTTGGCATATGAAACGAGCAAAAGCCTGTTTTGAACAAGCAGGCTTTACGGTAATTCCTGCACCTACCCGTTTTACCAGTGATAGCTTGCCTGTTGCTTTGGGCTTTATACCTAGTGTTAGTGCGCTAAGTAAATCAACCTATGCACTGCATGAGTATATAGGAATACTGTGGTATAGGCTGGTTTATTTTTAGCTAGCATGATTAACTTTCTGCTTGGTATACACTTCATGAAGGGTAATCTGCCGGAAAGCTAATAGCCCAGCCATAATCACTAATGTCAAAATGATAATTGGCCAGCTTTGCCACTGCATGAATGGTGTTTTTCCTGCCATTGCTTTTACTTCACCTATCAATACACCCTGATCAAATTGAGGGAGCTGTTTAACAGCTTTGCCAGCAGGATTGATGATGGCGGTAATACCATCATTAGTGGCACGAATTAAATAACGTTGAGTCTCTAGAGCCCTCATCCTAGCCATTTGAAAATGTTGATGGGGGCCGATCGAGTCCCCAAACCAGGTGTCATTGCTGATTGTGATTAATACATCTGTTGCGGCATTTTTAGCAACAAAATCAGGATAAACGACTTCATAACAAATAAAGGGAGCAATTGTTGTATTGTTAATGCCTTGTAGTGGTGGTTGGCTAGCCTCGCCTTTGGAGAAGCTAGACATAGGTAAGTCAAAAAAAGAAATTAAGCCACGCAGCCAGGACTCTAATGGTACATATTCACCAAAGGGAACCAGCTTTTGTTTATGGTACCGTGTTTCTTGATTGCTGATGGCTAAGACGCCATTAAAATAACGGTGATTATCCGGTGTGTTTTCGATAAATGGAATCCCAGTAATTAATGTGGTATTGGTGTCTTTAGCTTGCTTGGTCAGGCTTTCTAATAAGCGCTGTGCCCGTGGGTATAAAACAGGTATGGCATTTTCAGACCAGACCAATAAATCAGCATTCCAGTGCTTTTCACTCAACGTTAAATAGCGCTCTATGGTGGTTTTTACATAGTTAGGATTCCATTTGAGCGTTTGAGGGATGTTGGCTTGTACTGCCGCCACCTGGAGTGGTGGTTGTGACTTAGGAGAAGTCCAGCTGGTAGTCTGAGCTAGCCAGCCGCTACTCCACAAGCCAATGGTTAAAATAAGTGGAGCTACGTTTAGAGACCAGCTGACTTTTTGGTTTGCTTTAAGTTTTTCGCTGGCAGTGAACCATAGCTGCCAGATCAGCCAGGCGCTGGATAATAAAGCTAAGCTGAGGGATAGCACGCCAAATATAGGGGCCAAGCCTCTTACAAAGCTATCAGTTAAACTGTAACCCGCTAAGAGCCAAGGAAAGCCAGTTAGTAGCCAGGTTTTTGCCCACTCCACTAATAGCCAGCTAGTGGTAAAAGCCAGCCCGGTAACAACAGCATTGGCAACAAAGTTTCGGCTCAGAAAACGGTATAAAAGGGCTTGAGGTACAGCAAATAACGCAGCAATAAATGCGACAAATAATAAGGTCAGAAATCCAGCCAGAATAGGGTGAGCATTACCAAACTGATTAATACTGACATACACCCAGGATACCCCTGTGCCATACATGCCTAGACCAAACAGCCAGCCTCGCAAAGCAGTGGTTTTGATTGTAGATTGGCGCAATAACGGTATGAGTAATACTAATGCTAATAGTGTGATTGGCCACCAGTTAAAAGGGCTGAAGCCAAGTGGATAAATGGCTCCTGCAATGAGTGTGAGAATATGGCCAGGCCAGGGAGTGGATTTGTTCATTGGCTATTAGGGGTTTTGCTGAGTGAGGCAGGTATTGTTATCGGTGAGAGAGGTGTGCGTCAATATTATTCAGACCAGCTTAGAGCTTCTAAGCTGGTCTTACAAAGCCACTCACAAAAAATTAAGGCTAAGCGGGGGTTACTCGTAATAGTCGAATTCGGCGACTATCTGCATGGAGAACCTGAAACTGGAAGCCTTCTATATTGACCGTTTCGCTGCGCTTTGGCATGTGGCCAAAGCTATGCATTACGATACCGCCAATGGTGTCGAACTCCTTGTCGCTGAATGACGAGTGAAAGTGTTCGTTAAAGTCATCAATTGGCGTAAGTGCTTTAACAATAAAGTGACCATCTTGCATTGGCTTGATATTGGTGTCTTCCTCAACATCATGCTCGTCTTCGATATCACCTACAATTTGCTCTAACACATCTTCAATGGTGACCAAACCAGCTGTGCCACCATATTCGTCTACCACTATTGCCATATGATTGCGAGTGGAGCGGAATTCATTGAGTAATACGTTTAGGCGCTTACTCTCCGGTACAACCGCTGCAGGGCGAAGCAGGCTTTTGATATCGAAGTGTTTATCAGGAGCTAAAGCAAGAGGCAAAAGGTCTTTTGCCAGCAAAATGCCCAACACATCATCTTTGCTCTCGCCAATAACTGGATAGCGGGAGTGGGCGCTGCTGATGACTTTGGGGAGAAATTGCTGGGGAGATTGGTCCACACTGACACACACCATTTGGGCTCGGGGGATCATTATCTCTCTTACTTGCATTTCAGAGACCTGAAAGGCTCCTTCAATGATGCTAAGAGACTCTGCATCGAGCACTTCATTGGTTTCTGCTTCTCGTAATTGTTCCAGCAGCTCTGTGCGGTTGCGAGGGTCGCCTGAAAAGGCTTGGGTAATTTTATCTAACCAGGTTTTTTGGTGATGACCTGAACTCGATCGATCGTCGCTCATGACTCCATTTACTCTATAAGGACTCACTAGGTTGGTAGGGATTGGGGTAATCTAATTCCATTAAAATCTTGGTCTCAAGGGATTCCATGATTTCGGCGTCTTTATCATTAATATGGTCAAACCCTAAAAGATGCAAGGTGCCATGTATCACCATATGAGCCCAATGGGCTTCTAATGACTTATTTTGCTCAGCTGCTTCACGAAATACAACAGGTGCGCATATAGCTAAGTCACCTAGCAATGGTAACTCAACAGCCTCAGGCAGTTCTGCTGGAAACGATAACACATTAGTAGGACCATGCTTTTGACGGTAAGCAAAATTCAACTCTGCGCTCTCTGTTTCATCTACGACTCGAATACTAAGCTCAGCAATTGCTTTATGGCCATAAACTGCAGCTGTCGCCCACTGAGTAAACTGCTCTGAGGGTGGGATGCCTTGACATTCTGAGGCTATTTGAATATCGACAGAAACACTCATGACTTGCTTACTTCTTCAGCTTGTTGTCGTTTATGTTTTTGATTGTCATGTCGCTCATAAGCTTCCACGATGCGTTGAACAAGGGGATGCCTGACAACATCTTTAGGTTTGAAGTAAGTTAGGCCAATACCTTTGACCTCTTTAAGGACTTCTATAGAGTGCTTCAGTCCAGATTTAGTGCCTTTGGGTAAGTCGACTTGAGTGGTGTCACCAGTAATGACGGCCGTTGAGCCAAAGCCAATTCGAGTTAAGAACATTTTCATTTGTTCTACAGTCGTATTTTGGCTTTCATCAAGAATAATAAATGAATTATTGAGCGTTCTGCCTCGCATGTAAGCAAGAGGGGCTACTTCAATGACATTTTTCTCAATCAGCTTTTCTACTTGCTCAAAACCCATCATCTCATACAGCGCATCATAAAGTGGGCGTAAATAAGGGTCGATTTTCTGGCTTAGGTCACCGGGCAGGAATCCTAGCTTTTCACCAGCTTCTACAGCAGGCCTTACTAACAGGATACGTCTTACCATTTCTTGCTCTAAGGCTGCAACAGCACAGGCAACAGCTAAGTAGGTTTTACCTGTACCAGCAGGGCCGATGCCAAAATTGATATCATTATTTTGGATGGTTTTGACGTATGTTTGCTGGTTGGGGCCTCTTGGTTTAATCAGCGCTTTGCGGGTTTTAATCACAACTTGCTGCTGACGTTCAGAGTCGTTGCCTTCATAAAGGGCTTCTACACCTGACTCTTGAAGATAAAGGTGAACAATATCGGGACTTAGCTCTGTGCCATTACAGCTCTCTCGATAGAGTCGCTTAAGGATTTCTTCGGCAGCAAGAATGCAGTTGTGCTCGCCTTCAACTTCGAATTGGTTGCCGCGGTTGCGGATGCGAATGCTTAGACGTTGTTCTATTTGCTTTAGATGTTCATCAAATTGTCCGCATAAATTGGCAAAGCTTTTAGAATCGTGGGGTTCAAGTGAAAACTTAACAAGTTCTGTTGGTTCGCTCAAAATGTCTTTCAGCCTCGGGGGCTTAACCTCTTTTTCAGCCTTGATACTGTTAGCTTAGTGGTAATTGATTGGATAAGGCAATGTATGACTCCGGATTATATGGAGTGCTAAGTTTGTTATTATGTTTGTCTTTTATAATTTGGAAGCACTGTGTTTCCCCTTAGAGAATCGCTGTTAAACGATTCCATCTAAGAGTAAGAAACAGTCAGCTAACCACTACTAATTTATGGTTGTGCTGTCATCCAGCTCAGAGCCTACCATATCGCCTCTTAGCGAATTGGGAAGCGCTTCTGTAATAATTACATCAACAAACTTCCCAATCAACTGAGGATCAGTGGCATGAAAATTAACCACTCGGTTGTTTTCGGTGCGGCCTTGAAGCTGGCCAGGGTCTTTCTTTGAATAACCAGTTACCAAAATTCTCTGCTGACTGCCTACCATTCGGCGGCTAATGGCTTGAGCATTTTGGTTGATGCGCTGCTGTAAAATTTGCAGGCGTTGCTTTTTGGTTTCTTCAGGGGTGTCGTCTATCAGGTCTGCAGCCGGTGTGCCTGGTCTGGCGCTATAAATAAAACTAAATGAAGTATCAAAGCCAATCTCTTGAATCAGATTCATGGTGGCTTCAAAGTCTTTATCCGTTTCGCCTGGGAAGCCAATAATAAAGTCAGAAGACAAGCTGATATCTGGGCGAATTTTCATTAGGCGACGTAGCTTGGATTTATACTCCAATACTGTGTGCCCACGTTTCATGGCAGCTAGAGTTCGATCTGAGCCACTTTGTACTGGCAAATGTAAATGGCTTACCAATTCAGGTACGTCAGCATAGACATTGATTAGACTGTCAGAAAATTCCACTGGATGAGAGGTAGTAAAGCGAATCCGGTCAATACCATCAATTGCAGCGATATAGGTAATCAGCTCTGCTAAATCGGCTGTATCACCATCATCTTTCAGCCCCTGATAAGCATTTACATTTTGACCCAATAAATTAACTTCTCTCACCCCTTGTTCGGCAAGGTGGACGCACTCAGCCATTACATCATTAAAAGGCCGGCTGACTTCTTCTCCACGGGTATAAGGCACAACACAGAAAGTGCAGTATTTACTGCAGCCTTCCATGATAGAAACAAAAGCGGAGGCACCTTCTACACTTGGGTCTGGCAGGCGATCAAACTTTTCAATTTCAGGGAAGGTGACATCAACAACCGGTACATGTTGTACCTGGCTGGTTTCAATCATTTCTGGTAGTCGGTGCAGGGTTTGGGGGCCAAAGATGACATCCACATAGGGGGCTCGATCTTGAATCGCACTCCCTTCCTGGCTGGCAACACAGCCACCGACTCCAATGACTAAATCAGGATTTTTATCTTTTAAGGCTCGCCAGCGGCCTAGCTGATGAAATACTTTCTCTTGGGCTTTTTCTCTAATTGAGCACGTATTTAACAAAAGTACATCAGCTTCTTCGGGGTTTTCGGTCAACTCCAGCGCATGGCTTTCACCCAATAAGTCAGCCATGCGAGATGAATCATACTCATTCATCTGGCAACCATGGGTTTTAATAAAAAGCTTTTTGGCCATCGATTGACACCTAATAAACTTCACATATTAACTTGCAGTGCGGGTAAGTAAGCATTGCAATAGGGTTGAAAATTACGGACCGGGCATTATATCTGCCTGAGTACTTATTGCCTATAGCTGTGGATAATATTTGTTAAAATCCTGATACCAGCAAACCATACTGTAGATAGTAGCCAGCTTGTTGGGGTTCTTCTTTATAAAAGACGATACTGGGGACTTAGCTGGCTAGGAAGGCAAAACTAAGAGAATGTAATGAGGCTTGAGTTTCTGCTATTCTTGCACCACCAAAAAACAGGGTCTGCGATAGGCCTGTAGTCTCACCTTCAAGGCAGATGATAATCAATATGACGAATACGATTTTTAAGGTTATTTTTTTTAACCAAGGTCATGTCTATGAGGTTTATGCAAGGCAAATCTTTCAAAGTGAGCTTTATGGCTTTATTGAAGTAGAGGAATTTGTTTTTGGCGAAAGATCCCAAGTGGTGGTTGATCCAAGCGAAGAAAAGCTCAAGACTGAATTTGAAGGAGTTAAACGAAGCTATATTCCAATGACGGCTGTTATCAGAATTGATGAGGTAACTAAAGAAGGGGTAAGTAAAATTAGTGAAGCGAAAGGTGAGAAAATTGCCCAATTTCCGCTACCCCCAGTGCCAGGTAAAAAGGACTAACCATGGCCTCATTGCTGCCTGAAGGTGTCGTTTGTAGCGGACTAAATAAAGCAGGCATCTCACATTAGAAGGAGCTAATGTCTTTAGTCAAGTGACTTAAATTATGTGCACAATGATATATGTGCGTGTACAAAAAATAATACAGTCACTTTGTAGCAGGGAAGCAAGCAATGGTGTGTGTGTCGTTCGATTTTGAGAAAGTATTTCAAGATCAAGTTTATACTTTCAAAGCCAGTGATGAGCGAGAACATCAAGTACAGCAACTGACAGAAAAGCTAAAACAAGAAATATCTGAGCTGGAGCAACGCATTGAGCAGATTGTGACAACTGATAGTTGCTCCCGAGAGTCAATGATTAGAACCTTTCGCACTATGGTTAAAACGCGTAAACAATTACTGAAACAACTGGCCGAAAAGTAAAATCAGCTTAGGTTTTAAAAAGTTGCTTATTGATTTATTGGAGCGGAGAGCTTGCAGGTATACTTTCTTCTGTTTCCAGCTGGTTTGCATACATCTGAAAAATGCGGCTTAGGGTATAAAAGGCTAGGGCTCGCTGTTCCTGAGATAGTTTGCTATTGATTTCATCACTGACACTGATTGCTTCGTTATAGCCATTTACCGCCGCCATTTTCATCATGATATAAGCCTGGGTATAGTCTTGGTTTATGCCAACTCCTCGATAATACATAAAGGCAAGTTGGTATTGAGCTTTGCTGTGTCCTTGCAATGACGCCAGTTCAAACCAGTATTTAGCTTGCTCAAGATCTAAATCAACCACAACCCCTTGGTAATACAAGTGGCCTAATAAGTACTGAGCTTCTGGGTCACCATTACTGGCTGCTAGCTCACAAGCAACGACTGCCGCTGGCAGATTTTCTGTTTCTGGGTCTATATGACAGCGCTCTGAAGCGGGAATTAATAACTGATTAAAGCCATATTTCTCTGGCATGCCTATTTGATTTGAGTTGTGCTCTGCATGAGCAACACCAATATTTATAACCAAAAAAAGCTGACAGAAAATTAGCGAAAGGAACTGGGGTGGTGAAGGCCTCAAATGACGAATAGCTTGATTATACATCTCTCGTAATGATGAGGAGTAAATGCGAAGTTGCTGGCAAAAGCAGTTCACGAAGCTGGCCTTTTTCAATTTTTAATCAATTAAAGTAAATCTATCAGACGACAATGGCTTTGCTAGTGTAACAAGCTAGCAGACTAGTGTCTGCTAGTTGTCGTAAATAAGCCGCGTAGGGTTTATCGCAAAGAAATTATAGGTGTGGCCTAGTATTTTATAACAGCTTTGCGAAAGCTGCTTTGGCTGCATTCAAGGTTTTTTCAATTATTTCATCAGTATGAGTAATTGAAACAAAGCCTGCTTCAAAAGCTGAAGGGGCTAGATATACACCTTGTTCAAGCATGGCATGGAAAAAGCGTTTAAATCGTTCAAGGTTGCAATTACTGGCCTGCTGAAAACTAGTAACTTGAGAGTCTTCAGTAAAAAACAGGCCAAACATACCGCCTACTTGTTGTGTTGTAAAAGGAACGCCTTGCTGATTGGCGAGCGTAATTAAGCCGGTTGTAAGTTTGCTAGTAGTAGCTGTTAATTTTTCATAAAAATCGGGCTGATCAAGTTGTTGCAAGGTAGCTAGACCTGCTGCCATAGCAACAGGGTTGCCAGATAATGTACCTGCTTGGTAAACCGGTCCTTCTGGTGCTAAGTGCGACATGATTTTTTGATTGCCACCAAATGCACCAACGGGCATACCGCCACCGATAATTTTGCCTAAAGTGGTTAAATCTGGAGTAACTTGGTAATAAGCCTGAGCCCCACCTTTGGCTACCCGAAAGCCTGTCATGACTTCGTCAAAAATGAGTACGCTGTCATATTGATCGCAAATACTGCGTAAGCCTTCTAAAAAGCCTGGTGCGGGAGGTATACAATTCATGTTGCCTGCTACAGGTTCCACAATAATACAGGCGATTTGTTCGCCTAATTCTTTAAAGGTGGCTTCAACTTCGTTTAAGTCGTTAAAAGATAAAGTAATCGTGTGGTTAGCCAAATCAGCTGGCACACCTGGTGAGGTGGGTACACCGAGCGTTAATGCTCCAGAGCCCGCTTTGACTAATAATGAGTCAGCATGGCCATGGTAGCAGCCTTCAAATTTAACAATTTTATCCCGGCCAGTGTAGCCTCTGGCCAAGCGAATAGCGCTCATAGTGGCTTCGGTACCGGAATTAACCATCCGTACTTTGTCCATGCTAGGGACCATTTCACAAACCTTATCGGCCATCGTGACTTCCAAAGCAGTAGGGGCACCAAAGCTTAAGCCCTGTTTAATTTGCTGTTGAATAGCCTCCATCACGGCTGGATGATTATGGCCTAAAATCATTGGTCCCCATGATCCGATATAATCAATATATTGATTATCATCTTCATCATAAAGGTAAGGACCTTGTGCAGATTTGAAGAAAATCGGTGTACCACCCACCCCTTTAAAAGCTCTTACTGGGGAATTAACCCCGCCAGGAATATGTTGTTGGGCTTGCCGGAAAAGATGTTCTGATTTGGACATAGGGTTAATTCCTTAGGAAAAACAGCTGTAGTCGTCTTTCACTTATTTGGGTGTACAGTTTGTTTTTGCGAATAGCTGGGTAAATTGCTGGGCAGTGTCTTGAATATTATGACTGGCAAATAAACCATGAATAACCGCCACCAGATGAGCGCCAGCATTGATAACCATTGAAGCATTATCCAGCGTTATTCCGCCAATAGCTACTATAGGTAAAGGAATATTGGTTGAGACTTGTTGTATTTTGCTTAAGCTTGCTGGTGGCGCATTAGGCTTTGTAGCAGAAGGGAAAAAGCGTCCAAGAGCAATATAGTCTGCACCTTGTTGATAGGCTGCTTCTGCTAGTGGGTAACTATCATGACAGGTAGCGCCAATGATGACATTTTCTCCCAGGTTTTTTCTTGCTTGAGCGATAGCTTGATCCTGCTGGCCTAAATGAACGCCATCTGCGTTTACTTCTGCAGCTAGGTGAATATCATCATTAATTATTAAACAAGCATTATACTGCTGGCATAGGGTTTTTAGTTGGCTGGCTTGATTGAGTCTTTTTATTTTATCTTGAGATTTATCTCGATATTGTAAAACGCTCATGCCACCTTTGAGGGCAGCTTCAACAGCACTTATTAATGTGTTTGTGTCAGGAAGCAGTTGGCTGTCGGTAATACCATAAAGGCCGTGAAGCTGGGTCGTCATAATTTTTAATAGAAGTGCCGAGTTGGGATTAATTGCCCACTGCCGATTTTCACAGCATTTAGCAAGCTTTGATAGGTAAAATCCAATCCTTGCTGGCAGGCTAAAGCAATGGATTTTTTTAAGGCTAGCTGAGTTGCTAATGCTGAAGCAAGCGTACAGCCAGAACCGTGAAATTCCCCTGGCAATCGTGGAGAAAATAAAGCCTGTGCTGGCTGATCATTGATAAACAGCTGATGTTGTATAGTGTTGGCTGAGTCTAAAAGATGGCCGCCTGTTGCTAGTACCGCTGCTACACCGTATTCAAGCAATAATTGAGCTGCTTGGTTTATTGGTTGTTTTGAAGTTAATTGCTGTAATTCAAGCGTGTTTGGGGTGCAAATAGTAGTTAACGGTAATAACTGATGTTTAATAGCCTCAACTAGTTGAGTTGTCGTAAGGGCTGTTCCTCCACCTGCTGCAAGTACTGGGTCTAATACTACAGGGCAGTGAGGAAATTGCTTTATAGTGTCAGCAATTAGTGCTGCATTTTCAGAGCTGCCAAGCACACCTAACTTAAAGCCATCAGGTTGAATATCACTGAGTAGTGTATCTGTTTGCTCTGCCAATAATGAGGTATTAATCGGCTCTAGTTGTTTTACATTATGCGTATTTTGAACTGTTAAACTGGTAATTAATGAAGCGCAGTGACCACCATTGGCTTTAATGGCTTCAATATCAGCTTGAATACCTGCGCCGCCAGTTGGGTCAAGGCCAGAAAAACAAACAATAACAGGTGGCTGTGATGAGTTGTCAGTTTTTTCTGCCATTGCTACAGAGCATCCAGTGCTTCTGCTAAGGTTTTTACGCCAATGACCTGCATATCGGCAACAGCCCCTTTTGGAGCATTTGCTGCAGGTACGATGGCCTTCTTAAAACCATGTTTGGCAGCCTCATAAATCCGCTCCTGACCACTGGAGACAGGGCGAATTTCCCCAGATAAACCAACTTCACCAAACGCCACAACGTTATGAGGAATTATCTGGTCTTTTAAGCTGGAAACCATCGCTAAAATAGAAGCTAAATCAGCACTAGTTTCAGTCACACGTACACCGCCCACTACGTTGACAAATACGTCTTGGTCGCTGGTAAAAATACCGCCATGACGAGTCAGTACCGCCAATAACATAGCAATTCGGTTTTGATCCAAGCCAACGGTTACCCGCCTTGGGTTACCTAGTTGTGAATCAACCACTAAGGCTTGAATTTCTACTAAGAGTGGTCGAGTGCCTTCCCACAAAACATTAATAATGGAACCAGGGGTAGGCTGCTCTGAGCGAGATAAAAATATGGCAGAAGGGTTTTTGATTTCCCGCATTCCTTTCTCGGTCATGGCGAAAATGCCTAGCTCATTGACCTGGCCAAAACGGTTTTTAGTGGCGCGTAAAATTCGAAAGCGAGAATCATCCGTATTACTCAGCATCAGCTGGGTATCGATAATATGGGAAAGGGTCATGGGGCCTGCCAAAGAATTATCTTTAGTGACATGACCAACGATTAATAAGACAGTATTGGTTTGCTTGGCAAAGCGAGTTAAAAATGAAGCGCTCTCTCTAACTTGGGCTACTCCGCCAGGTGCAGAATCAACCCCTTCGAGAAACATGACTTGAATGGAGTCAATAACAATAATGCTGGGTTTTTCTTGTTTGGCGACTTCAACAATCTGATCAACGGAGGTTTCTGCCAGCATTTTTAATTGATGCTTGGGTAAATCTAAGCGTTCTGCACGGGCTGCAATTTGTTGCAGGGATTCTTCGCCAGATACATATAAAGCGGGTTGGGTTTGAGCAATATGACAAAGGGTTTGCAGTAAAATAGTACTTTTCCCTGCACCGGGGTGGCCGCCAATTAATACGGCGCTACCGGGTACAAATCCACCACCTAAAACTCGGTCAAGTTCACTAATACCACTACTGAAGCGAGGGGCTTCTGAAATATCGACATCTTGTAATAAAGTAATGTCAGTTCGGCTACCAGCAAAGCCGCTGAAGTTGGCTGAAGCTGCACGACTGGCTGGAGAGGCCCCCAGTTTGATTTCAGAAAAAGTATTCCACGCCTTGCAGTCAGGACATTGCCCTTGCCATTTGGAAGACTCACTGCCACATTCTGTGCAGACGAATGCTGTTTTGGCTTTTTTAGCCATTGTCATTAAACCCTGCTATCAAGAAGTGAGCATTTTAGCTGGCAGGGTTGGCTTGGATCAATCAAAGCCGAGTGCGCAGAGTTCTCTTTCCAAGAGATCAGTTGAGCCAAGGTTAAGCTCGGTCAGGCGCCGTAGGTGGGAAATGCTGTCAATGTCGATTTGAGTACAAGTAAAACCTATATGGTCACCTTCTTTGTGGGCAAAGCGCAGGGCCATTGTAATGTTGCTAACATTATCCAGTTGGATTTTAGCTAGCAGGGGTTTATCTGGATTAATATCAAAATCTTTTGGGGTCTTTACAAGAATCCCTTTCAAGGAAATATCAACCAGTGACACATTCCAATCTTGCTCATTTTGAGTGAGGACGGTGCCCGCATCGAATGCAATACGACTAAACTTGCGCCTTTCTTGATCACCAGAAGAATCTTTTGCCATAGCGATACCTATTCCAAGATCAGCTTACTTAACTATAGCTAAGGCGGTTAAGGGGGCAAGTAAGGTGTGGTGAGAGGCTGTCGCGAAATAGTGTAAAAAATAAGATTGGTGTTTGATATCAATACTGTGGACAGTTTTTGAATTATAAAACATTGCTCTACAGGCCATGTACCATAGGAAGGAGGAGTTTATTGCATGTTAAGCCTCAGGCTATCTTGCAATAAAGTATATGAGAGTAGAGCACTCCCCCCGTAAACACTAACATACAACACCTATAAAACTGTCCGCAGTATTGTGATATGGAATAACAGGCTATTCTTCCGCCGCTCTTGAAGTGCCATCCTTGGCCCATCAAGAGCTAAAGCGACATCCCTGTCGCAGCTACAGAATGCCCTGTTACTCCATATCCACTGGCTGTAGTGATTGCCCTCCTATAGAGAGCTGAATAGAGACTTTGCGGCAGTGCCAGTGATTGAGTGTGAGAGATAAGGAGGTTAAGCCAGTCGCTTGTATTTCACCCGCTTTGGTTGTGCATTATCGCCCAAACGTTTTTTCCGGTCGGCTTCGTACTCAGTGTAGTTGCCTTCGAAGAAGGTTACGGCAGAGTCGCCTTCATATGCCAAAATGTGGGTGGCAATCCGATCTAAGAACCAGCGATCGTGGGAAATTACTACCGCACAACCAGGGAATGCCAGTAAGGCTTCTTCCAGGGCGCGTAAGGTTTCTACATCTAAATCGTTTGAAGGCTCATCCAGTAATAATACGTTAGCGCCTTTTTTCAGCGTGTTTGCCAGGTGTAAACGGCCGCGCTCTCCACCGGATAAATCTTTAACGAATTTTTGTTGATCGGAGCCTTTAAAGTTAAAGCGGCCCACATAAGACCGAGATGGTACTTCATAGCTTCCGATGCGGATCATGTCCTGACCTTCGGAAATTTCTTCCCAAACCGTTTTGCTGCCATCTAAGCTATCTCTGCTCTGGTCAACAAAGGCCAGCTCCACAGTTTCACCAATTGTCACTTCACCATTATCAGGCTGTTCTTGGCCTGAAATTAATTTGAATAAAGTGGATTTACCCGCGCCGTTACCACCGATGACACCGACAATTGCGCCTTTGGGGATAGCAAAAGACAGGTTTTCAAACAAGAGCTTGTCACCGAAGGCTTTGCTAACACCATTAAATTCTATGACCTTGTCACCTAAGCGTGGGCCGGGTGGAATATAGATTTCATTAGTTTCATTACGGTTTTGGAAGTCTTGTGAGTTCATTTCTTCAAAGCGGGCAAGACGGGCTTTGCTTTTTGCTTGGCGGCCCTTGGCGTTAGAGCGAACCCACTCTAATTCGTGCTTGATAGCTTTGTCTTTTGCTTGCTGCTGCTTTTCTTCAATGGCTAAGCGTTGTTCTTTGGTTTCCAGCCAGTGAGTGTAATTGCCTTCAAATGGAATGCCATGGCCACGGTCAAGCTCAAGAATCCAGCCGGCAACGTTATCAAGGAAATAACGATCGTGAGTAACTGCGACGACAGTACCGGGGTATTCATGAAGGAAGCGCTCCATCCAGCCCACACTTTCTGCATCCAAATGGTTGGTGGGCTCGTCTAATAACAACATGTCTGGGTTAGACAGTAATAGACGGCATAAAGCCACCCGGCGTTTTTCACCACCTGATAGGTTTTTCACTTGAGCATCCCAAGGTGGTAAACGAAGTGCATCAGCAGCTACTTCAAGCTTGCGCTCCAGGTTATGGGCATCGGCGGATTGGATAATATTTTCCAGTCGAGCTTGTTCGGCTGCTAAGGCATCAAAGTCTGCGTCGGGCTCTGCATAAGCAGCATAGACTTCATCAAGGCGTTGTTGCGCTTCTTTAATTTCAGAAACGGCTTCTTCAACAATTTCTTTTACGTTTTTCTCTGGATCTAGCTGGGGCTCCTGAGGCAGGTAGCCAACGTTGATGCCAGGTTGTGGGCGAGCCTCACCTTCTATTTCGGTATCGATCCCTGCCATGATTTTTAGCAGGGTGGATTTCCCAGCACCATTTAAGCCTAAAACACCAATTTTGGCGCCAGGGAAAAAGGAGAGAGAAATATCTTTTAAAATTTCACGTTTGGGGGGAACCACTTTCCCCACTCGGTTCATAGTATAAACGTATTGAGCCATTGTTATGTATTAACACTTTGCTTGGTTAAAAATGCTGCACAAGGTACCGAAAGCAGTCGCTGATGGCAATCCGTAACAGTCAGTTTTTGATAATAGATGTGTCGAATATAAGACGAAAAGTGCCGTAATTAAACCATTTGTCAGCAAACTTGAGTAAAATAGTTAATGTTGTTGCCGTTATTTCATATGCCTTGCATTGCTCTAATGAGGTACAATATTACTTTAATTGCAGTTAGCAAGTCTGTATGCGTTTAAATACCTTATTAGCACATAATATTTACAGTCGTAGTGCTTTTTTGATAAAGGCACTACGACTGTAAATAGCACCTTTGGCTTTTCAGTAAATAGCGGAGCATTGCCGCGGTAACCTTGTGTTTAAGATGGGAGTAGAGGATTTTCATGTTTACACGCGATATGAATATTGCCAGTTTTGATCCAGATCTATGGCAAGCGATGCAAGACGAAACCCGTCGGCAGGAGGAGCATATTGAGCTGATTGCTTCGGAAAACTATGCCAGTCCGCGGGTGATGGAAGCACAAGGTTCTGTGCTGACTAACAAATATGCAGAAGGCTATCCTGGTAAGCGTTATTACGGTGGTTGTGAGCATGTTGATGTGGTTGAAGACTTGGCTATTGAAAGAGCTAAAGCCTTATTCAATGCAGATTATGCGAACGTTCAACCTCACTCTGGCTCCCAGGCAAATGCAGCAGTTTATATGGCGCTGCTGAAGCCTGGTGATACTGTTTTGGGGATGAGCCTGGCTCATGGTGGTCACTTAACTCACGGTGCTAAAGTAAGCTTCTCTGGTCGTATTTATAATGCCGTACAGTATGGTTTAAAACCTGAAACGGGTGAAATCGATTATGATCAAGTAGAGCAGCTTGCGCTGGAATACAAACCAAAAATGATTGTGGGTGGTTTTTCTGCTTATTCTCGTGTGGTTGACTGGGCTCGCTTCCGTGAAATTGCTGATAAAGTCGGTGCTTATCTATTAGTGGATATGGCCCACGTAGCTGGCTTGATTGCTGCTGGCGTTTATCCTTCACCCGTTCCTCATGCTCATGTAGTCACTACTACTACTCATAAAACCTTAGGCGGTCCTCGTGGTGGTTTGATTCTTGCCGCTGGTCATGATGAAGAAATACAGAAGAAATTAAACTTTGCTGTATTTCCTGAAAGCCAAGGTGGTCCTCTAATGCATGTAATCGCAGCAAAAGCGGTTTGTTTTAAAGAGGCTATGAGCGACGAATTCAAAGCTTACCAAGAGCAAGTGGTTAAAAATGCTCAGGCTATGTGCGATGTTTTCTTGAGCAGAGGCATTAAAATTGTTTCTGGTGGTACCGATGATCATTTATTCCTGGTTGATTTAATCGATAAGGAATATACCGGTAAGGATGCTGATGCTGCATTAGGCAAAGCAAATATCACGGTAAATAAGAATGCAGTACCTAATGACCCGCGCTCACCATTTATTACCAGTGGTTTAAGAATTGGTACTCCAGCAATTACTCGCAGAGGCTTTAAAGAAGCGGATGCGAAAGAGCTAGCGGGTTGGATCTGCGACGTGCTGGATAACATCAATGATCAATCAGTGGCTGAGTCTGTAAAAGAGAAGGTAAAAGCAATTTGCGCTAAATTGCCTGTTTACAGCTAGTTGCTAAAGCATCACTGAAGTCTCAAAAAGCCCGGCAAATGCCGGGCTTTTTGTTTTGCTCAATCTGGCATAGTACGCTGGTTTTTGTCATTATTGCCTCCCCTAAATACTGTTGTGTGAATTCTGAACTATACCCAAAGCGAAGGATTTTTAGGGGCGGCTGTCAAGCGATGAAGCCCCATGAGTTTATGTGTTTATAAATGATTGGGGTGAAGAGCGACGACAACAAACCCTAAAAATCATTCGAGAAGGGTATATATGTATTACTTAATCGGTGTCACCTTACTCTGGGCTTTTTCATTTAGCTTAATCGGTGTGTATCTGGCGGGCCAGGTAGATGCCTATTTTTCGGTGTTAACGCGAATCATACTTGCCAGCTTAGTGTTTTTGCCTTTTATAAGAAAACAATGGCTAAAGCCTGGTTTAATGCTCAAGTTGATGGGGGTAGGGGCTGTACAGTTGGGAATGATGTATGTGTTTTATTACCAGTCATTTCTATTGTTAACCGTACCTGAAGTACTTGTATTTACGATATTTACGCCAATTTATGTGACAGTGGCTTATGACCTGTTAGCAGGGCGGTTTTCGCCAGTTTATTTGCTTACAGCTGGGCTGGCTGTATTCGGTGCAGCGGTAATGCGCTATGACAATTTAACCCAAGATTATGTGTTGGGCTTTTTTGTCGTTCAGGCTGCTAATCTTTGTTTTGCCTTGGGGCAGGTGGGTTATAAAGTCATTATGCAGCGAGAGCCAGAACAGCTGCCCCAACATGCTGTGTTTGGTTGCTTTTATTTGGGTGCCTTAGTGGTAGCACTGGTTGCCTGGGCTGTTATGGGTAAACCCAAATATCCTGAGTCAGGGCTGCAGTGGGGAGTTTTATTATGGCTTGGTATTGTGGCTTCTGGTGTTGGCTACTTCCTTTGGAACAAAGGCGCAACCCTGGTTAATGCTGGGGCATTAGCCATCATGAATAATGCGCTTATTCCTACAGGTATTCTGGTTAACTTGCTGATTTGGAACCGAGATGCTGATATTTTGAAGCTCTGTTTGGGGGGGGGCGTAATTCTGATTTCTTTACTGCTAAATGAATACCTGGCCAAGCGATTTGAGCATAGGAAACCAGTAGAGGCCTAGTTTGTTGGAAATAGTCTGTTGAAAAAGTTTTTTATTGAAGTCTTTGGTATTTTGCTTGGGATGCTTACTGTTGTGTATACCACTTCGATGATACACATTGATATGCGCCAGTCCTATTACCAAGAAGCAGGAATACTGCCTGACATGGATCCACGGCTTAGCTTTACTGTTGCTGTGTTTTGGGCTGCTTTTGCTCTGATAGTCGTTTGTATCACTGAGTTGATTCGGTGGGTGTTTGAAGGTCAAACACTTAATTTTTTTGCTGCTTTAGTGCTTGGGTTAATGTCTGTGAGCTTTATTGGTTGGCTGTTTTTTATTCCTGCTATAGGACTTGTGGGTTGTTTGTTTATTTTATAGCCAGTATAGGTGGGTTTTATTTGGGGCTGGCATGTCTCAAAAAGCGCAGCAACGAAGTTGTGTTGAATCGCAACAGCTAAACAGAGCTAGGCGTTGCATTTTATTATGAGTGCAGTAAGCTGTCGTTATTGGGTGGCTTCGCATCCATCTTCCCACAAGAGAAGGCTAATCAGCCAGGAAGCATTTATAGCTTGACTCTTTTTAGTAACATTAACTGATTGTCATAGCATATTATGTCTGGTGCCTTTAGAGTGGGACGTTGGCGCTGCTAGGCTTGGCAAAGGTAAATGTTATGCCCTTACTCATTTCAGCGCGTGCTTTTAAGCAACAAGCAAAATCAATTGTTAAACACTGGCCTCGTGACTCAATTAAACATGTCACGGCAAGAGAGTTGCTGGCTCAATTGTATGGGTTTAACAATCACCATCACTACATCAATTACCTTAAACAACAAAGTGGTTTATTTCCGAAGATAAGCCGTACCCTGGTTTTTTCGTTGTACCCTGGCTGGGTAAAAAAATTGGCCACTTTAGCTAGTATTAATGAAATTCAGGCAAAAAACTTGATTATTCAACTATGGCCTGGTTTTTTAGAGAACAGCCAGCTGGCTAGCGAAAAAATGTATACCAGTGACATACAGTTTTTTGGTGAATGTGTTGATTTGCTGCCTGATGACGTTATTCATTTTGCATTTGATGATAAACCCTCTATTAAAGATGCGATTGAGTCATTAGGTTTGCCTCATGTTGAAGTAGCTTGCATAGAGGTTAATGGCCAACCAGTTGACTTTACCTATTTACTGAAAAATAAGGATACAGTTGTAGTGCACTCTTATCCTCACCCGCAAGCGATTGTGCCGCAACTGCCTGAGTTGGGGCCTCGTTTTTTGCTTGATGTTCACCTGGGTGGGTTGCTTCGTTATTTGCGGATGGCCGGTTTTGACTGCTTTTATCAAAGTAATGACTTAGGGGATAAAAAGCTTGCATCTGTTGCAGAGCAGCAGCAAAGAATTCTGCTAAGCAGGGATGTTGGCTTGCTAAAGCGGGGTAATGTTCGCTATGGGCGCTGGGTGAGAAATACCGATCCAATGGCCCAGTTTGTTGAGATTATGGCATTTTATCAGCTTTATGATCTGGTTCGGCCATTAACCTTATGTAGTAAATGTAATGGTGAGATTAAGGCGGTAGATAAAAATACGGTTCATGATCAGGTGCCTGATGGTGTGTTTGAATTTTATGATGAGTTTAATCAATGCCAGAGCTGTCAGCAGGTGTACTGGAAAGGTAGTCATTACCAAAAGATTCAAGCAATCTTAGAAAAGGTTTCTCTTTCGCTTTAGAAGTGTTCTATAAATAGAGTGCGCTATAGAAAACGACAACTGAATTATTTGGTTTGGCACTATTAAAAGTGTTTGATTTGGTCAGTTTGTTGTATTGATGAGTTACATCTTCCTGTTTATATCATGTGGACTTAATTCAACCACAGGCTTGTATTAGTGCTATTTATAGGTAGTATGCTTGGCAATAAATTATCAGAATTATCTATTGTCTAGGGTTGAAAAATAAGCCCTAGAATGCAACTAAATGCAGGAATCGGGTTGGGCTCAGAACTACTATGCATTGTCCGTTTTGTGGTGCGCATGACACTAAGGTCACAGACTCTCGGCTAGTAACAGAGGGTAACCAGGTAAGGCGGCGTCGTGAATGTCTGTCTTGTAGCGAGCGCTTTACGACTTATGAAACTGTTGAGCTAGTGATGCCTCGGCTGATTAAGCAAGACGGAAGTCGTGAGCCTTTCGATGAGGATAAACTGCGAGGTGGAATGCTGAGAGCTCTGGAAAAGCGCCCAGTCAGTATGGAGCAGGTAGAAGAGGCCATTAGCCGACTTAAACACCGGGTTCGAGCTAGGGGAGAACGAGAAGTTGAGTCCTTGCTGGTGGGTGAAATGGTCATGCATGAGCTAAAAAAACTGGATGAAGTTGCTTATATTCGTTTTGCTTCAGTGTATCGGCAATTTAAGGATTTAAACGAGTTTCGTGAGGAAATTGACCGACTAAGGCAGGACAATGAAAGCTGACGCTTTTCAAATCGATATTTTTTCTATTGAAGGTGTTACAAAAGGGTGCAGAAAGTAAATGTCACCCCATATCTGCTAGCTTTTTGCGACACCCTCTTTTTTTGTTTTGTGGCAATCTAAATGAGGTGAATGCGTGTCAACAGAATTCTCTGCCACTGACCATGCCATGATGAGCCGTGCTTTACAGTTGGCAAAACAGGGCTTATATACAACCAGGCCAAACCCTCGGGTAGGCTGTGTGGTAGTTAAAAACGGCGAAATTATTGGAGAAGGTTGGCACGAACGGGCAGGTGAATCCCATGCAGAGGTGCATGCCCTTAAACAAGCTGGAGCAGCTGCAAAAGGCAGCACTGCTTATGTCACCCTTGAACCCTGTAGTCATTTTGGCCGAACGCCACCCTGCACTAATGCCTTAGTTGAGGCTGGTGTTGCAAAAGTTGTGATGGCCATGCTTGATCCTAATCCTTTAGTAGCGGGGAGTGGCAAAAAATTCCTGCAACAGCAAGGCATTAATGTAGAAGTCGGTCTGCTGTACGGAGAGGCTTATCAGCTTAATCAAGGGTTTTGTCAGCGGATGACTATTAAGCGGCCGCTAGTACGCTGTAAGCTCGCGATGAGTGTCGATGGCCGGACGGCTAAAGCCAGTGGTGAAAGTCAGTGGATTACAGGAGCAGATGCCAGGGCTGATGTACAACAGTGGCGAGCCAGAAGCTGTGCGGTGATAACCGGCATCAAAACAGTTTTAGATGATGATGCCTCCCTAACAGTTCGCTCTGAACAGCTTAAAATAGAGGCAGCAAAAACGTGCCCGCCACCTCTGCGAGTTATCGTCGACAGTCAGCTAAAAACACCAGTAACAGCAAAAATATTTAATGGTGCAGGTAAAGTGTTGGTTGCGACTACCTGTAAAGAGTCCAATGCGATTAGTCGTATAGAAAAGCTGGGAGCAGAAGTTGTTGTATTTAATGAAAGTAGTACGACAGATCCAGCAGGTGGTGATAACGCTAGTCAGCAAGTGCCTTTAGATTTATTACTTAATTACCTGGCTGACCATGGTCATTGTAATGAAGTCATGATTGAAGCAGGTTCTACTCTCGCAGGGGCATTTGTTAAAGCGGGGCTGGTGGACGAGTTAATTGTGTATATGGCTCCCGTGATTATGGGGCATGAGGCTAAACCATTATTAACGGTTTTCGATATGCCCAAAATGGCGGATAATGTTGCCCTTGAAATTAAAGATGTTCGTCAAATAGGCAAAGACTGGCGAATGCTGATCCAACCCATTAATAAGCTTAATTAGCTATCTTATGTTTACAGGCATCATTCAAGCGGTTGGTGTGATCCGCTCGCTTACACCTCATGCAGGTGATTTATCGCTTACCATTGATACTCAGGATTTAAGCATAGAAGGCATTCAGCTGGGTGACTCCATTGCAACTAATGGTGTCTGTTTGACAGTCGTAAAGCTTGATCAACAAAGTTTTACTGCTGATGTATCAGCCGAAAGTTTACGTTGTTCTACGCTGGCAGACTTAAAAGCAGGTGATCCTGTTAATTTAGAAAAAGCCATGACACCGACTACGCATTTCGGTGGCCATATCGTCAGTGGTCATGTAGATGGAGTTGGCAAGATTGTTAAGCACTTTAAAGATGCCCGTGCCCACCGATTCTGGCTAGAAGCGCCTGCTCAACTGGCAAAATATATTGCTGAAAAAGGTTCGATCACTATTGATGGGGCTAGCTTAACGGTAAACGAAGTTAGTGGTAATCAGTTTTTGCTTAATATTGTTCCCCATACCATTGCTAACACTATTATTAAACACTATACCCTGGGTACTCAGGTTAATCTTGAGGTGGACATTATTGCCCGGTATTTAGAGCGTTTATTAACAGCAACTGATCAGCAATCAGAAAGCCCTATAAATAAAGCATTTTTAGCCACTCATGGCTTCTTGAAGTAACAGGCGGAAAAACGATGCAGCTAAATGCCATTGAGGAAATAATCGAAGATATTCGTCAGGGTAAGATGGTTATCTTGATGGATGATGAAGACCGAGAAAATGAAGGTGACTTGATTATTGCCGCTGAAAAAGTGACACCAGAAGCCGTTAACTTTATGGCCAGTAAGGCTCGAGGGCTGATTTGTTTAACTTTGACAGGCGAGCGTTGTGATTATTTAGGTTTGCCTTCCATGGTGCAGGGCAAAAATGGTGGTCAATATGGCACACCATTTACCGTTTCAATTGAAGCAGCTCATGGAGTAACGACTGGTATTTCTGCTGCAGATAGAGCAAAAACAATTCAAGTGGCTGTGGCACCTGATAGCAAACCTGATGATATTGTTCAGCCTGGCCATATTTTTCCTCTGAGAGCACAACCGGGTGGCGTGTTGAGTAGAGCGGGCCATACAGAAGCTGGTTGTGATCTGGCCAGACTAGCAGGATTAACACCTGCTGCAGCTATTGTGGAAATTATGAACGAAGATGGTACTATGGCCCGCCGGCCAGACCTGGAAACATTTGCGGAGACGCATGGGCTGAAAATCGGTACCATTGCTGACCTGATTCACTATCGGATATTAAACGAAAGAACTGTTACCAAAGTGGATCAGCAAACCTTAGCAACTGAATTTGGTGAGTTTGAGTTAACTGCGTTTAAAGACTCTATTCAAGGTAATACCCATATTGCGTTGGCGCTTGGTGAAATTAACGCAGATGAGCCGACGCTGGTCAGGGTGCATGTCACTGACCCGATTCGTGATTTGCTGGCAGCGCAGCCTCCTCAGCACACAAGCTGGAGTATTCAAAAAGCGCTTAAAAAAGTGGCAGATGAAGGTAAAGGGGTTGTGGTGTTGTTGAACCCGACAGCCTCACTCGACTTTGAAGGTAGCATGAACCGGTTTTTTCACCCGGAGCATAGCCAGCGAACACCAGGTCAGTCCGGTTCAGGAGCTTACTTAATGGTTGGTACCGGCTCGCAAATTCTTAGAGAGCTAGGGGTAGGTAAAATGAAACTGCTTAGCTCACCAATGAAATTTGGTGCTATTTCCGGGTTTGAATTAGAAATCTGCGAATATATCCCGTTTGAAGAGGCATAGTAATCAATGTCAGAAATTAACACAGTAGAAGGCTTCTTAACCCCCAACGATGGTAAGTATGCCATTGTAGTTGCTCGCTGGAATGGCTTTGTGGTTGAGAGCTTGCTGCAAGGGGCTATTGATGCACTGATTAGGCATGGCATTGACCGGGATAATATCACGATTGTTCGTTGCCCAGGTGCTTTTGAAATCCCCCTTACTGTAAAGAAAGTTGCCAAGCAAGGGCAGTATGATGCCATTATTGCTTTAGGCGCAGTGATTCGTGGTGGTACCCCTCACTTTGAGTATGTGGCTGGCGAGTGTACCAAAGGGCTAAGCACCATTTCTTTGGACCACGAACTACCCATTAGCTTTGGTGTGCTGACAGTAGACACTATTGAGCAGGCGATCGAGCGTTCTGGTACTAAAGCGGGTAACAAAGGTGAAGAAGCGGCTTTGTCAGCGCTGGAAATGGTAAGTTTGTTAAGTAATTTAGAGGCTTAAGTTAAGTGAGCGACGCAGTATCACACCCTACTGGGGATAAACCCAAACCTTCAGCTCGCCGTAAGGCCCGTCAGTTTGCGCTGCAAGCACTTTATCAATGGCATATGGCTGGTGGTAATGTGGCAGCAATTGAAGCGCAGTTTCGTACTGATAATGACATGAAAAAAGTGGATCTCAGTTATTTTCATGACTTGCTTCATGGTGTGGCTCGTGATCTGGCTGATATCCAACAAGCGATCGAGCCTTATCTGGACCGCGACTTAAAAGAGCTTGATCCTATTGAGTTGACTACTTTGCGTATAGGAGCTTTTGAGCTACTAAAGCGAATTGACGTTCCCTATAAAGTAGTAATCAATGAGTCAATTGAGCTGGCTAAACGGTTTGGTGCTGAAGAAAGTCACCGGTATGTTAATGGGGTGCTGGATAAAGTCGCTGCTAGAGCCCGTTATCAGGAAGTCAATAGCCACCGGCTGAAGCCATAGTGCAAACGGTACATTGAACTCTAACGAGCTTAGTGTATCTGGTGGAATACCCAAGTTGTCAGCAAATCAGTGGATTCTTGTAAAGATTGAGCGAATTTCAACTCATTGCTAATTATTTTAATCAGCCATCCCTAACCTCAGTAGGTGAAAGTCCTGCAGAATTAGGGATAGGTGATGACTGTGCGCTACTCTCTATTCCTGATCAGCAACAGCTAGCTGTGTCTATTGATACGCTGGTTGCTGATGTTCACTTTCCTGCTGAAGCCGCTGCTGAACAAATTGGTTATCGTGCGCTTGCAGTCAGTGTGAGTGATTTAGCTGCAATGGGGGCGACCCCTAGCTGGTTTACCCTTGCCTTGACCCTACCTGAAGCTAATGAAAGCTGGTTGGCTGAGTTTGCAAAGGGCCTTAGCTGTGCAGCAAATCAATTTGGTATCAGGCTGATAGGTGGTGATACTACTAAAGGGCCTTTGACGATTTCTATTCAGGTACAAGGAATCGTAAGCGCCAGGCAAACCATGCTGCGCAGTAATGCGAAGGTGGGTGATCATATTTATGTGTCAGGTACCTTGGGTGATGCAGCAGCAGCACTTGACTATGTTATTCCCCAACCCATGCTGTCAGCCAACGATACCCCTACGATTGCTTTTTTGTATCAGCGCTACTTTCAGCCGGAACCGCGCCTGCTACTAGGTAAGCAGCTAGCAACACTAGGTGTAAACTGTGCTATTGATATTTCTGATGGGCTTCTGGCTGATTTAGGTCATATCCTGGAAGCAAGTGCTAAGGCAGAACAGCCTTTGGGAGCGCAAATAGACCTTACCGCTTTACCTATTTCGCAAGCATTAGTAAGCCAAACCAATAAAGCCCAAGCAACTCATTTAGCCTTAACCGGGGGTGATGATTATGAGCTGTGTTTTACAGCATCTACTGAGCTTGCCCAACAGCTTTCTCCTTTAGTTGAGGCTGGCGAAATTACCCTTATTGGTAACATTACCACCCAACCAGGCATAGTTGATAACCAAGGTCAGTCAATTATGGTTACTCACTCTGGCTATCAACATTTTTAGTGGTGCCCTTTGTATGTCTGAAATCCCTAAAGTAACTCTAGCGAGTGTCTTACGTAATCCTGTTCATTGCTTGGCCTTTGGCTTTGGCAGTGGAACAGCACCCAAAGCGCCAGGCACATTCGGTACCTTGGCAGCAGTTCCTATTTGGCTATTGCTGTGTCAGTTGCCACTGGTTTGGTACAGCCTGATAGTGCTGGTTGCTGCCGTCGTGGGTATATGGCTGTGTGGTAAGGCAGCAGAAGACCTTAAAGTGCATGATCATCCAGGCATTGTTTGGGATGAAATGGTGGGCTACTGGATTACTATGTGGGCTGCTCCTGCTGGGTGGTACTGGCCAATTTTAGGTTTTGCTTTGTTTAGGTTGTTTGATATCTGGAAGCCCTGGCCAATTTCAGTGGCTGATCAAAAGCTTAAAGGTGGTATTGGGATTATGCTGGATGATTTATTGGCTGGTTTTTTTGCTCTGGGAGTGATGCAGCTGGCTTATCATTGGGTCGCCTAATATAGCGCTACACTTAGTTCATAATATTGTCATTAAGTACAGCCATTGAAACTGGTGCAGTGGGTCATGGAGAGGATAATGAGCAAAAGTATTCTAACCCTAAGCTTGTTTGCTAGCTTAAGCTTCTCATTGCTCTGCTCTGCAGAACCACAAGTTAGTGTGGTGGGGTTGTTTAGTGGTAAAGCCGTCGTCAATATTGATGGTAAACGGTATATATTAAAGCAGGGTAAAACCGGGCCGAAAGGCATTAAACTGATCAGCGCCAATGCATCAGAAGCTGTGCTGGAAATAAATGGTAAAGCCCGCACCTTTGGCTTGTCCCGTGACTATAGCCGTCAGTATTCTGCACCCAAAAAAGTAACAGTTACCCTTAACCGCTCCTCAGATGGTCACTATTATGCTTATGGTGCTATCAATGGGGTGCCAACAAAGTTTCTAGTTGATACTGGTGCTACTTCTGTTGCAATGAACTCGATAGTGGCCAAGGCTGCAGGGGTTGATTATATTGCCAGCGGTACTCCAATTAATACGGCAACTGCCAGTGATATAGTCAAAACCTTTAAAGTTAATTTGCAGTCAGTCAGTATTGGCGGTATCAAGGTCAACAATGTTGAGGCGGGCGTTCATGAAGGCAGAATGCCAGATATTACCCTGTTAGGTATGAGTTTTCTTCGTCATGTCAAAATGACTGAAGAAGGTAATGTATTAACGTTAGAGCAAAAGTATTAGTAATTGTCATCTGCGAAGGGTTTGGGTTGTTTTTTTTAGGTCTTGATAAAAACATTTTGGCTAAACCATCTCATAGCAGTAGCGATTTAGGAGTGATTGTGTCGGTATCATTTGTTGCTTCATCAAAGCTTCCCACCCCTTTTGGTGTGTTCGATATGCACGGCTTTATGGATGAGCTGACCGGTAAAGAGCATGTTGCATTAACAATGGGCAATGTGAGTGATGGTGAGCCAGTATTAGCGCGTGTTCATTCTGAGTGTTTGACAGGTGATGCATTATTTAGTTTGCGCTGTGACTGTGGAGCTCAGCTTCAAGCCGCATTAAAGGCAATCGCAGAGGCAAGTCGAGGCGTTATTCTTTATTTGAGACAGGAAGGTCGGGGAATTGGCCTGCTAAATAAGATCAAAGCCTATCACTTACAAGATGGTGGGGCGGATACCGTTGAAGCTAATGAGCAACTTGGCTTTGCAGCAGACTTGCGTCGCTACGATATGTGTCAGCCAATGTTGGAATATTTAGGTATTGGTAGCCTGTGTTTAATGACTAATAATCCAGCGAAAGTAGCCGCACTGGAAAAAGCTGGTTTGAATATTATTGAGCGTAAGCCTATTGAAACGGGCAGAAACCCTCATAACGAACGCTACTTGTTAACTAAAGCCGATAAAATGGGGCACTGGATTACTCCTCCAGAAACCTAATAATGACAATTTATATATAACTAAAAAAGCCAGCAATTTGCTGGCTTTTTTAGTGGGTTTACAAAGCTGGTCAAGCGAGAGAAGGTTGGGCTTGGCTCCGCTCGTTATTAGCTAAGCGTGTTTTAACTGTAGCAATAATGCTTGCTGGATCTAAACCGCAAGCTGCTAACTGCTCGCTTCGTTTGGCTTGTTCTATAAATTGATCGGGAATTCCAAGGTTGATCATGGGTACACTACTATTCAGCTGATGAAGTAGCTCATTAACACCTGAGCCTGCACCACCCAATACGGCTCCCTCTTCAATAGTGACCAATAGCTTATGGCTTTCAGCCAGCTGCTTGATGAGTTCTTCATCCAAGGGTTTGGCAAAGCGCATATTAGCAACTGTTGCACCTAACCCATCAGCAGCCTCAAGAGCGTTTTCCAGTAAAGTGCCAAAAGCGAGAATAGCCACTTCACTGCCTTGTTTGACAATTTCACCTTTACCAATTGGAAGGGTTTCAAGTTCTTTGATAATTTCAGTACCTATCCCAGTCCCGCGAGGATAACGGACTGCAGCTGGCCCTTGGTGCTGGTAGCCTGTGGATAGCATCAGTCGGGTTTCGTTTTCATCAGCAGGGGTCATGATGACCATTTCTGGGATGCAGCGAAGGTAGGCAATATCATAGCAACCTGCGTGGGTAGGACCATCCTCGCCAACCAGGCCTGCACGATCGATGGCAAACAGGACATCAAGATTTTGCACAGCAACATCATGGACCAGTTGGTCATAAGCTCGCTGTAAAAAAGTTGAGTAAATAGCAACGACAGGTTTAAGTCCTTCACAGGCAATGCCAGCGGCAAGAGTAACAGCATGCTGTTCAGCAATGGCGACATCAAAATACCGGTCAGGATACTGCTCAGCAAACTTAATCAGGTCTGAGCCTTCTTTCATTGCTGGAGTAATGCCTATCAACTTATTATCAGCCGCAGCCATGTCACATAACCAGCTGCCAAATATATTGGAAAACTTGGGCTTTTTCGCTTGTGGTGGAACAGATTTAACCGGTGGTGCAGGCTCTAACTTAGTGATGGCATGGTAACCAATCGGATCTTCTTCAGCAGGGTTAAAGCCTTTGCCTTTTCGGGTAACAACATGGAGAAATTGAGGGCCTTTCAAGTCTTTAATATTGCTTAAAGTGTGAGTCAGTGTTTCCAGGTCATGGCCATCAATAGGGCCAATATAGTTAAAACCCAGCTCCTCAAATAAAGTACCTGGTACTACCATACCTTTCACATGTTCTTCAGTCCGGCGGGCTAACTCCCAGGCTTTTGGGATGTTGCTTAATACTTTTTTACTGCCTTCCCGCATGGAGTGATACATTTTGCTAGACAGAATTTTAGCAAAGTAGTTAGAAAGCCCACCTACATTATTCGAAATAGACATGTCATTGTCATTGAGAATGACTAGCATATTGGCATTGACATCAGAAGCATGGTTGAGCGCCTCAAAGGCCATGCCTGCGGTTATTGCTCCGTCACCAATGACTGCAATGGATTTTCTGTCTTCACCTTGGAGTTTGGACGCAATAGCCATACCTAAGGCAGCACTGATAGAAGTACTGGAATGTCCAACCCCAAATGTGTCGTATGGGCTTTCAGAGCGCTTGGGAAAACCTGCCAGGCCATCCTTTTGGCGAAGGGTATCCATCAACTGACGCCTACCAGTCAGTAGCTTGTGGGGGTAGGCTTGGTGACCTACATCCCATACTAGCCGGTCGTATGGAGTATTAAACACATAATGAAGGGCAACGGTGAGCTCAATGACTCCCAACCCAGCGCCAAAGTGCCCGCCAGTCTGGCCAACACAAAAAAGTAAGTATTCTCGAAGTTCTTTTACAAGTTGCGGCAGTTGTTCTTCAGATAGTTTGCGTAAATGTTCTGGCAAATCCACCTGATTCAAAAGTGGTGTAGCTGGTTTTGTTAGAGGAATCTCATTAAACATTGACATGCAAACTCATTCTAAAATGGGGATGAGCTCAGGCTTTTAGCAGGTAATGCTGACAAGTACTTTATACTGCACTAGTGGTACATCGATAATGTAAGTAAGGGGCACCACTAGCACCCTGTGACCCAAAGCGGGGTATTTTACCTGAACTATGAATTTTTGACCATTTCAACAGGGTTTGTTCTAGCTGGAACACTTCTCCAATTTGCAGAAAAGTTGAAGGTGCTAATGGGATTGCAGCCTCCATTGGTGGTAATCACTACAGCTAATATCTCTGATATCAGGCTATGTAATCAAGATAGTGCTTTGTTAGTGATTCCTTTGGATAATCAATAATGCCAGTTGCCTAAGAGGAGCAGCTGCTTGGCCTAGTGGTTTTAAAATAGCCAGTGCCTCATCTGTTAGTTGTTGGGCCTTTTGTTTAGCTTGTGATAAGCCCATTATGGCTGGATAGGTAGGCTTGTCATTAGCAATATCTGCTCCCTGGGTTTTACCTAAGGTTTCAGTATCAGACTCAATATCTAAAATGTCATCCTGAATTTGAAAAGCAAGCCCTACGGCATCTGCAAACTGACCTAGCTGCTGCCAGGTAGTTTCATCTACTTGGTTGCTAGCCAGTGCGCCCAAATGGATACTGGCTTTGATGAGCGCCCCAGTTTTGCAGTGATGCATTTTTTCAAGCTGCTCAAGCGAGAGTTGTTTACCAACAGAGCATAAGTCAATTGACTGGCCTGCAACCATCCCATTCATGCCGGCTGCTTGTGCTAAGACCTGAACCTGCTTGAGTCTAGCAGAGGATGATAGGGTGCAACCTGGAAACCAGTCATGGGTAGCCAATGTTTCAAAGGCTAATGCCTGGAGTGCATCACCTGCAAGAATGGCGGTGGCCTCATCAAAAGCAATATGGCAAGTGGGTTGGCCTCGACGTAGCGAGTCATCATCCATTGCGGGCAGGTCATCATGAATGAGTGAGTAGGTATGGATGCACTCAATGGCTATCGCAGCTGGGTCAGCGCTCTCCAGGTTGCCACCTAACCCAAGACATGTTGCATAAGTGAGTAATGGACGAAGGCGCTTCCCACCTTGGGTTAAGCTATAGTTAATCGCTTTTTTTAAGTAGGGCGCTGTATTGGGGTGGCTACTGATAAGGTTATCAAGCAACTGGTTGGTTCGCTGTTGTAGTTCAACAAGTTGCTTTTGCTGCGACATCATAATAGCTAACTACTCTTCTGTATCAAATGGCTCAATGGTTTGTAGGCCATTTTTTTCAAGCAATACATTCACTTTTTGTTCTGCTTTGGTTAGAGCCTGCTGGCATTCACGAGTGAGCTTAATACCTTGTTCAAAAGCTTGTAATGAATCTTCTAAGGAAAGTTCACCTGATTCAAGTTGTTCGACTAGTGTTTCCAGCTCGGTCAGCGATTTCTCAAATGAGATTGAGGCTTTTTTTCTAGCCATAGATATGCTCCCCCTGTTGATGGTTGGCAACAGTACCGAACCCTGCTTTGCCGGTCAATGGGGTGCGTTTTTTAAGAAACTGACTAGACTTTGAAACTGGGGCATCTCTACAAACTTTCAACCTTATAAATTAAGGAGTGTACCGGTGGATCTTGCGACACTGGTAGGGCTACTTGGCGCATTTGGTATCGTGTTGGCGGCGATGGTGCTAGGCGGTTCGGTGCTGGTATTTGTTAACGTACCCTCACTGCTAATAGTTATCGTAGGCAGTATTTTTGCCGTTTTAATGAAGTTTACTTTAAAGCAATTTTTAAGTGCTTTTGGTGTGCTGGGTAAGTCGTTTAAATTTAATTCTGTCGACTTAAATGTGTTGATGGAACAGATTATCGATCTGGCTGAAACGGCACGGAAAGGTGGCTTACTGGCACTTGAAGATAAGCAAGTTGAACATGAGTTTTTGCAAAAGGGTATTCAAATGCTGGTGGATGGCCATGACCCTGAAGTGGTTAAGGCTGTGCTTTCCAAGGATATGCGACTAGCGATTGCTCGCCATGAACTAGGCTCAAAAATATTTACTGCTTTGGGCGATGTAGGCCCAGCTATGGGAATGATTGGTACCTTAGTCGGTTTGGTGCAGATGTTATCCAATATGTCTGATCCTAAGTCAATTGGGCCTGCTATGGCTGTTGCACTGTTAACTACTTTATATGGCGCAATGCTGGCTACCATGTTTGCTCTGCCTATAGCTGACAAGCTGTCTATTCGTCGAGATGAAGAAGCCTTAAGTAAGTCACTCATTATTGATGCGCTGCTAGCTATACAAGAAGGACAAAACCCCCGAGTGATTCAAACCATGCTGAAAACTTATCTGCCTGAAGGAGTGCGTGGCTCTGAGGAAGGCTGAAAGGTTAAGCTATGGCTGATGATAATGAAGAGTGCGAATGCCCGCCGTGCCCGGCCGGGATACCTGCTTGGGTAATGACATTTGCTGACCTGATGTCATTGCTGATGTGCTTTTTTGTCTTATTACTCTCATTCTCTGAAATGGATATTAAAAAATACAAGCAAATTGCGGGTTCCATGGCCAGTGCATTCGGTGTGCAGAATATTATTAAGCAAAAAGATATTCCCAAGGGTACCAGTGTTATTCAGCAAGAGTTCAGCCCTGGGCGTCCTGAGCCTACCCCACTCAATATCGTTCAACAACATACGACAGATATAACCAAGCAAGAGTTGGAGGCTAGTGCTGAACAATTTGAGGCTGCTGATGGTGTTCAGAATGAAAAATTTCAAGAGTTGATTGAAATTATGCAGGAGTTGCAAGATGAGTTGGATCAGGAGGCTATGAAACTGGCCAACTCACTTCAGGAAGAAATTGATAAAGGGAATATTGAGGTAGAAACCAAAGGACGAAAAATAGTGATTCGGGTTCAAGAGAAAGGCTCTTTTCCTTCAGGCTCTGCAGAGTTGCAGTTAGACTTTATTCCTGTGATGGCCAAAATAGCCAATGTGCTTTCTCAGCATACCGGCAGTATTTCTGTCGAAGGGCATACTGACTCAATTCCAATCGATACAGAAGAATTCCCATCGAACTGGGCGCTTGCATCAGCTAGAGCGGTTTCTGTGGCGCATGAGTTGATGGCAGACTCTCGAATGGATCAAAGCCGGTTTCAAATTAAAGGCCTGGCTGATACTCGGCCTCTGGTGGATAACGAAACACCAAGCAATCGGGCAAAAAATCGTCGAGTAGAAATTGTTATAAAACAGGGAGAGGATAAAGAGCTAAAAGATGGCTTGAATGAGTTAAAAGCAGAAGATAAGGATCTATTTGAAAAACTACAGGAAAAAGAGCCTGACTTTTTCTTAACGCCAGATGAGATTTTTTAACTGAGATTTAGGACGATGGAAGAGCGCCGCCGTTTTTTTCGCATAGATGATAAAGTGGGCCTTCGTTTTAAGGTGGTTACTGAGCAAGAATGGGAACAGTTTAAAGAAACAGGTGGTGCACCTATTGTTGACTCGCAAGCGGTACCTTGCCCTGGTCTCGAGCAGCAACTGACTGAGGCTATTGATAGTTTAAGACAGGTTTCAGTAGAAGCTGCTGATGTAGCCTGGTTACTAAATGCCAAAATAAACGGTTTGGTTGAGCTAATTGCTACAGATACCACGCTGCCTGATTTGATTAAGTCAATGGATGTGAATATCAGTGCTTGTGGTATGGCATTTCGAACAATGAAATCTTTGCAGCAAGATCAACTGTTGTATTTAGAAGTTACTTTAAAACAACAAGAACAACCTTTAATCGCACTGGCAAAGGTAGTGAGCTGTAGTGACCTTGAAGAGACAGAGAGTCTTGAGCAGTTTTTGGTGAGAGTGGACTTTTGCGATATTGAGCCAGATGCTCAGGAGTTATTGATTCAATACGTAGTCAAACAACAAGGGCAGCTGTTAAAACAAAAAAAACAGCGTAAATGAAGACCATAAAAAAAGACCCAATAACATCTGCTATTGGGTCTTGTAAATAAGACAGCTTTTCTACTTAACTAGTCTTTTTTGTTCCACACATTTGGATCCATAGTGCGATCCAAGAATGGGAATTTCTTACGATCGAATACAGGCTTCTTGTTAGCCCTCAATTGCTCGTCAAAATCTTTCAATACTGTAAACGCAATCTTCGACAGCAGTAAGATGGCAACAATGTTAATGATAGCCATTACACCCATGGACAAGTCCGCCATATTCCAAACCAGGCTTACTTTTGCTACAGCACCAAATAGGATCATACCAAGTACAACTATGCGGTAAGCAAACAGTAAAGCTTTGCTTTCCTTGATAAACATCAAGTTAGTTTCACCATAGTAATAGTTTGCAACGATAGATGTGAAAGCAAACAATAAAATAGCGAAGGCGATAAAGTAGCTACCCCAGGTGCCAACATGCTCAGTAAGGGCCTGTTGAGTTAGGTTAGAGCCACTTAGCTCACTACCGGGTACCAGTTGATTAGACAGCAGCACGATAGCGGCAGTCGCTGTACAGATAACAATAGTATCAATGAATACACCCATCATTGACACAATCCCTTGAGTCGCTGGGTGAGGTGGATTTGGGCTAGCAACAGCAGCAGCGTTTGGTGCACTACCCATACCTGCTTCGTTAGAGAACAAACCGCGCTTCAGACCGTTCATAAAGGCTTCTTTAATCATCCACCCGGCAGCACCACCTGCAGCACTTTCCAATTTGAAAGCATGGTCGAAGATAGTAGAAAACACGCCAGGTAGTTTATCGATATTCATGAAGATAACGACTAGCGCTATTAGCAGGTAAAGCAGAGCCATAAAAGGCACACAATATTCTGCAAAACGGGCAATAGAGCGGATGCCGCCAAAAATCACGATAGCCGCAACAATGATAATGGCGAAGCCAATGTAGTAGTCAACAAACTTGATGTCGCCTGCATTGAATGCTGTTTGCATCGCTGCTGAGATAGTGTTTGACTGAACTGCGTTGAACACCAGGCCAAATGCAATAATCAAACTGATCGCAAATGCAATGCCTAGCCAGCGCTGGCCAAGACCTTTTTGGATGTAGTAGGCAGGGCCTCCACGGAAAGTGCCATCGCCACTGTCAGTTTTGTAGACTTGGGCCAGGGTACATTCAATAAAACTGGTAGCCATACCAAGCAGGGCGATTACCCACATCCAAAAAATAGCGCCTGGACCACCTGCATAGATAGCTGTTGCTACCCCAGCTAGGTTTCCTGTGCCTACTCGTGCTGCTAAGCTGGTACAAAATGCTTGGAAGGAGGAAATGTTGCCATCACTACTTTGGCGGCTGCTAAACAAGGCTTTAGCTGAATAACCAAACCGTCTGATTTGAATAAAGCCTGAAAAAACTGTGAAATAAATCCCTGCAGCTAATAGCAACCAAATCAGAAGGTTACCCCAGATAAGGCCGTTACCGGCGTCAACAAAGCTGCTAAGCGCTTGTTCCAAAGCTTCAAGGCTGGTCACTGTTTCTGTTGTACTCATACTGCATACCTTTGTTTTACTACTTAAGTTGGCGATGCATAGTGACATTGCCGATAAGACATACATAAGGAGGCGAAGCATAATGGTGGTAAATCGCTTTTTAAATAGTACTTATACGTAGTGACATGAAATTAAAAATATGGCGGATGAGGCTTGTGAGGTATAATTTGATAGTGCCAGACATTAAGACAGAAAAAAGTTAACTTATTGAAATATAATAACTTATTGTTTAATTTTGATGCTGAAATTTATACTGTCAGACTACATATGCTTTGTATCTAACAAGTGTTTTAATATAGAAACATTTTTTTTGAAAATGTTTGAAATGTGATCTATATGAGGGGCGGAATACGCTTCTTAAGGCCTTCAGTTTGTTTTGTAGATAAATAAGTTCAACAAACTCAGTATAACTACCTATCTGTATGTGAACTTAGATGCTTAGTCAGGCCTGGCTATTTAGTCAGAATGTCTGAAACTTGAGTAAGAAGAGACTTATTCAGATAAGGTAATCATTACCAAGCTTGAATAATTATAGTACAGAACAAATATTGGCATGCTGGTGTCATTAGATAGCGGTTATTGATGAGTTTTTAGTGAGCGTCTTACTGGCGCTATGGGCTTAAGGAAATGCCTGAATGGGTAAAATAGCAAAGAACGCTACTAGAAGTATGATCTTTATCGCTATAATTGTTGAATAGACTGCAATGCTAAAGCTCTACCTCTCACACAGTCAGGTCGATATAGAGGATGTCAACGTCTAAACGGTTTCAAGTATTTGTTAGTTCTACCTATCGTGATTTGGTAGATGAGCGCCAGCAGGTGTTTCTCGCCCTACTTGGGTTGGGTTGTATTCCTGTCGGGCCTGAATTTATCCCAGGGTTTGATAATGATAGCGACGATTGCTGGCCAAAGGTGCGTCAGCAAATTGATGAAAGCGACTATGTTGTTTTGTTGCTCTCTGGGCGCTATGGCACTTTAACTCAAAGTGGGATTAGCTTTTTGCATCGTGAGTATACCTATGCAAATACGTTAAAGAAGCCGATTTTGTGCTTTATCCGGGATCCACGCTATCCGCTCGCGCCTAATAAAAAAGAAAGAACGGCTGATGGTGTCGCCCGTTTTAGGGTGTTTCGTGAGTCTTTGCAGAAGCATGAGCACTTATCTTGGGATACCACTGACAGCTTAATCATGTCACTGCGTCAATATTTGCCACAGTTTATGGATAAGCACGAGGCTGTTGGCTGGGTAAGAGCTAATGCGCTACCAGAGCAACAAGGTCAGCAAACAGCAAAGATGAGCTTTTCTGAGCAACTGACTGAGTTACAGGAAGTAAAAAATGCATTGAACTATCCTGACATGCTACAGCAAAACCGCTCTGTTGCCTTACTTAAGCAGTCTGTTGAGCTAACTTATATTTGTAATATTTATATTCAGGGTAACTGCAAGTTGATTACTGAAAAGGCTTCGTTACTTTGGCAGGATATTTTTACAGCGTTTGTTAATCATATGCAGCAAAGCGCCTCTGAAGATAGGATCAAGCAATCATTAGCGCACTTTTTGGAAGAGCGTTTCGCTAACACAATTTATGAACAAAATCAGGAAGTTCATGCAATTAATGACTTCCAGTTTACTGACACTTCTCTGCGAATGATTCGCTTGCATCTACGGCGAATGGGGTTGATTCGGAAGGATACCTTGCGCTCAAGTCGGACTCGCTCTGTTTGGCAGCTGACTCCAATTGGTCGCAAGGCACTGCAGGATTTGTCAGTGGTGGAAACCATGAAATCCTAAGTTATACATCAGCTATATTATAGTGATTCTCCTCTGAGATTGAGCACAACCTCCTGTAACTTATCTGCGGAGACGGCCTCTGGTTGAATTAAGTCTCCAGTTATTACTGACACTTTGGACCAAAAGCGTTTTGGGCGCTTCGTCAGGGCATGGCCTCCTTTATGGCTGAAAAAGCTACCCCATAAACCGCGTAATGCCATTGGGATGACGGGGACTGGATCGCGTTCGATAATTTTTTCGATGCCCTTTTTAAACTCATTAATTTCACCGTCTTTGGTGAGTTTACCTTCAGGGAAAATACATACTAGCTCCCCTTTTTTGAGGGCTTCAGAAATATGATCAAACGCAGTATTAAAGGCATCAGGATTTTGGTGGCGCGAAGTAATCGGAATTGCTTTAGCAACTCGAAAAATAAAATTCAGTACTGGTAGATCATAAATAGGCTTATACATCACAAAGCGGACGGGCCGGTGACAGGTGCCTGCTAGTAAGAGTGCATCTACATAACTGACATGGTTGCAGACAATCACACCAGGGCCTTCATCAGGTATTTTACTGATGTTCTCACTGCGAACGCGGTACATGGTGTGAGTGAGTATGTAGATTAAAAAACGCATGGCGAATTCAGGTACGGTTGAGTATACATACACTGCTACGACTGCATTCAGTAAAGCCAATACCAGAAAAAACTGAGTGATTGTAAGTCCTGCAACGCCAATAAATAAAATGCCGGATAATGCGCTCACCACCATAAACATCGAGTTGATAATATTGTTAGCAGCAATTACCTGGGCTCGGTATTCCTCTGGGGTGCGGTGTTGTATCAAGGCATACAAAGGTACGATAAACAGACCGCCAAAAAAGCCTATTAAGGTCATGTCAATCAGCACACGATAGTTGCTGCCGGTTTGGAAGAACTCTGTAAAGCTTAACAGTACTGCTGAATTGCTTGGTTGTGTGGCAAAAAATAAATCAACCCCAAAAATAGTTAAGCCAATACTACCAATAGGTACAATGCCAATTTCAATCTTGTGACCAGACAAGCGCTCGCAAGACATTGAGCCTAAGCCAATGCCAATAGAGAAGGCAGCCAGCAAACAGGTGACTACCCCTTCAGCACCACGCAATATTTCTTCAGTGAAATTAGGTAGTTGAGTTAAATAAGCCGCGCCTAAAAACCAAAACCAGCTAATAGCCATAATTGACAGAAATACTGAATGAGACTGCTTAGCTTGTTTGATGATGCGCCAGGCTTCGGTAACTGGGTTCCAGCTGATTTTTAGAGAAGGGGCGCTGGCAGGTGCTTCAGGGATTTCACGACTGCAAATATAACCAATAATGGCAAATACAATGACGGATATAGAGATCCAAGTAGATGACATTTCTAAACTGGCCAATAAACCACCGGCAATAGTGCCAAACAAAATGGCGAGGAAAGTACCCATTTCAACAAAGGCATTGCCACCTACTAACTCATCTTCATATAGGTGTTGAGGAATAATGGCGTATTTGACCGGGCCAAAAAAAGCAGATTGGGTACCCATTAAGAACAGGATAAACAACAGTAACCAAAGATTATTAAAATAAAAGGCAACGGCAGCGGTAAGCATAATGCATATTTCAAGGATTTTAACTCGCCGGATAATTTGCGATTTTTCATATTTATCAGCTATTTGTCCTGCCAAAGCTGAAAACAAAAAGAAGGGTAAAATAAACAAGCCAACAGCTGTGTTAATTAAAATGTCTTCAGAAATTGATGCAGTCTGATTACCAAATTGAGAAATATTGAAAGTGACTAAAAAAACCAAAGAGTTTTTAAAGATATTGTCATTAAAGGCACCAAAAAACTGGGTAAGAAAGAAGGGCAAAAAGCGCCGCCGCTTCAATAAGCCAAACTGACTTTTTTCCTCATTAGGGTGCATGGTTACTACTCCTTTATGCTTATCAGGGGTGCCTTAGCTGGTGAGCCCTGCTAAAAAATGATGTATTAATTGTTCTAGCATGTATTCGGCGCTTGTTGTATTGCTAATAAACAACTTATCACCTAATGCCAAGCTGGTGATGCCGTGAACACTGCCCCAAAGTGTGCGTGCGGTAAGCTGAATCTCTTCTGTTGACTTATTAGGACAGAGTTGAGCTAGTTGATCTTCAACTAGTTGAAAGAGTCGGTTTATCTTTTGTTGATGCCACTCTGGTACAAGCTCATCGTTAGACATTTTGTGGGTAAAGACTAAAGTCCAGTGGTTGGGTTCGGTCACTGCAAATTGTAAGTAACATTTAGCGAGCGTACCGATAGCTTTTTCAGGTGACTGATCATTTTGAGAACAACTATTGGTCAATTGCTTATATAGTCGGTCTAGCGTTCGACCATTGACCTGTAGCAGCATATCGTTTTGATGCTGAAACAAGGTGTATAGAGTGCCAGGTGTGTAGTTGATAATAGTGGCGATCTTTCGTACAGAAAGCTTGTCTGCAGGCAGTTCATCAAGTAACTGCTCAATTGCACTTAAAACCATTTCCTTGATTTGTTCCTGGGTATGTTCGTGTCTTCTTGCCATAACTCTGCTTTGGGTTGGAGTGGTTACTCCAATCAACTACTCTAATTGAACGATGTTCAATTAGAGTAGTTGATTTAATCGATCGATACAAGCTCGAATAGCAAGTAAGTATGGGCTTGATGGTTCGAACGTTTTTTATTATTAAAACTTATAGAAAATTTTATATTTATAGTTTTTATTGATTATATTTGGATAAGGCTGATCTGAAGTAAACTGACACATTAAAGTCACAGCTACTATAGTAAAGCATAGGTTTGTATTACAGAGACTGCTTTGATGAGTATTCAGTTAGGTGCAGTACTAATCAGTTTCTTTATAAAGTGTAGTGTGGTGTACGCATCTTCATTAAATGTCACAGTGCCTGTACTGTCTTATCGAGCAGCTGCATTTGATTACCAGTATCGATTACTTGAGTTTGCTTTGGAGAAGTCTGGTTATCAATATCAATTAAAAAAAGTAACACTTGATACATCTCAGGCTCGCCTAGAAACAATGTTAAATAAAGGTGATCAGGTCAATGTATATTGGATGGGGACTTCTATAGAAAAAGAAAAACAGTTGATTCCAGTACGTATACCGATACTTCGAGGCTTGCTTGGGCATAGAGTATTTATTATCCATAAAAAAGATCAGGAACGATTTAATCAGATTAAAACAATAGATGATCTAAAAAAAATGGTTGCAGTGCAGGGAATTGGCTGGTCAGATATCAAAATTCTTAAAAATGCCAGCCTTAAAACAATAGCTAGAAAATATAAAACCATTTTTGATATTATTAATGCTGGGGACAGGGTTGATTACTTTCCAAGAGGTGTGAATGAAGCTTGGGATGAAGTAGAGCAGTTTAAAACAACTAGCCCTAATATAACAGTTGAGTCTAAAATTTTACTTGTTTATCCTTTTGCAATATTTTTCTTTGTCAGTCCTAATCATCCTGAAATTGCTCAGGCACTAACGAAAGGGTTAAAAAAAGCTTATAAAGACGGTAGCTTTATGGGATTTTTCAGTGGTCACCCGAGTATTGTTGCTTTGTTTGAGAAGGCCAATATTGAGGGACGGTTGAAACTTGTGATTAATAATCCTTTAATGAGCCAGGAAACCATGTCGATACCCGGTGAATACTGGCATACAAAGCAGCAGTGATCAGGTTATAAACTTGATGCAATAGGTAAAATGCTAATGAGAGTTAGTTAGCGGTGTCAGATAGTCATGTTAATATGGAAAAAACTAACTAGACGAAATTCTTTAGCCGCAAAATCTTTGGCACGTATTCTATTAATTAGCTCCATCGTTACTCTATTTGTTATTTGTGCGCAAGTTTACTCTGATTATAATGCAGATATAAGTGCTATAGACGAACGATTGAGAAATATTGAGCGAAGCTATTTAACAGCAATTGGTGAGCAAGTTTGGAATTATGACATCGATACGCTGAACGGTTTGCTTGAGGGGATTGCACAACTACCTGATATTTCATCGGTTAAGTTTGTTGCTGAAGATGGAGCAGAGTATTCGAAGCAAAATACTGGTGGGGTTAGATACCCTAAAGCAAAAACATTTAAAATTAATTATGAGGTGGAAGGAAAAATAAACTCCTTAGGTGAGCTTACCGTTGTTGTCGATTTACAGAGAGTTTATCAGCGGCTAATTGATCGATCAGTATTTATTTTGGTTTCGCAGTTTTTTAAGACATTTTTAGTGTCAACTTTTATTCTTATTATTATTTATTACTTAATTGTGCTAAGGATCAATAAGGTTATTCATTTTGCATCCTCATTCTCGTTGAATGATATGAATGATATTGATATGAAAGACTTTCATGCTGAGAATATTAAAGGTGATGATGAATTATCTGAGTTATTTAGAACGATTGCCAAAATGAAAAAGCAGTTGGAGGAAGAAGTAAAACAAAAAGAAGAAAATCAGCAAAAATTATTTCAACAAGCAAACTTTGACTCATTAACCAAGCTGGTTAATAGAAAGTGTGCGCTTGATCGGCTTGAGTTACTGTTAGCACAGTCAAAGCGGTATAGTAATTCATTAGGTGTTATCTATTTAGATATCGACCACTTTAAGGATATTAACGACTCATTAGGACATGATGCAGGCGATAGTTTACTAATTGAAGCGGCAGATCGCATTAGAAATACTATCCGGCAAGAAGATATAGCCTGTCGATTGGGAGATGATGAGTTCTTGCTGGTATTAACCAGCTTAAAAACACCTAATGCGATTGAAGTGGTGATTGAAAAGCTGAAGATGAGTTTTGTAAAGTCTATCGATATTTCCGGAAACCCAATTTATGTTACTTTGAGTATTGGTATTTCAATATACCCTACAGACGGTAATACGGTGCAAGAATTAATTAAAAATGCCGATGCGGCATTATATACTGCTAAAGCAGCAGGTAGAAACTGCCATAAATATTTTGAGCCAAAAATGAACTCTTGGGCTAAGCAGCGTTTAGAAATTAGTTCAAGATTGCGTAAAGCAATATCTGATAATGAGTTTACTATTCATTATCAGCCATTGTTATGTATGAAAACGAATAAAGTGGTAGGTGGAGAAGCATTAATTAGATGGTTTAATAAAGAGGAGGGAATAACGCCACCTGATAGGTTTATCCCTTTATCTGAAGAAAATGGCTTGATTGTACGTATAGGTGATCAGGTGACGGAAATGGTATTTGCAACGGTTGTTAGGTGGAGTTTGTACTGGGAGGAAGGGTTTAGAATTGCACTTAATATTTCAGCTAGAGAGTTGCAAGAAGCCGATTTTGTTGATCGCCTTACGCAGCAAATAAAAAAATATAGTGTTAAAAAATCGGCAATAGAAATTGAAGTGACGGAGAGATTGCTGCTTGATAATAGATCCCAGTCAGTTGATAATTTATTAAAATTATCTTCACTTGGTATTCGACTGTCACTGGATGATTTTGGTACGGGGTATTCTTCATTAAGTTATTTACAGAAATACCCATTCAGTACGTTAAAGTTAGACCGATCCTTTTTAAGGTTGGTCCCTCATAATAAGAAAAGCGCTGCCTTGTCTTCTTCAATTATTCAGCTGGCTCACAGCTTAGGCTTTGAAGTGATTGCCGAAGGGGTTGAAACCCAAGAACAGTATGAATTTCTCAAAGCAGAAGGCTGTGATATTGCACAAGGCTATTTTATTGCCAAACCGATGAGTGTTGAAGAGTTTGAAATCTGGATGGATCAGAGCGGTGGATACGTCCATATAGAACCAGATGAAAAAAAACCTAAAAAACGAGCTAATAGCTGAATTTTTATTATTTGGTTGAGTTTTACTCTGCTGTTGCCTAGTTTTGATGATTAATAGTTTGCAAACCTGCTTTCCCCTCCGTTTTTTACCAATCTGTAACACGTTTATGACCATATCAGCAAGAATGGAACAACTGTTTAATTTTGTGGTCTCTTATACCTTAAGGAGTTGATTTCAGTAGCGGGCTTAGGTTAATACTATTCGCTCAGGTAGTCGGGCTAATTGAGGTTAGAGCTTTATGTATTAGGGTAGAGTGTTAACAGCCCCTAAGCTAATAAAGTGAGTGACTAGATGTATTAAACTTGAATGATCTATTGGTAATACAACAGCACAACTAAAGATATATAATGAAAAAGCTTACTTATCTTATTCTCTTCATTATTAGTGGAACCATACTACTGGTAGCTTGTGCAAACAAACCAGTGGGTGTTGCTTTTAAGCCTTCGTCTGCTTTGCCCGGATATAAGCAGTCAAGCTTTAGCCTTTATCTATACCCATAACGAATCATTTTTAGGTGTAACTGAGTACCTAATCTGCAAACTCAGCTAATCCATTACCCATGATTGAAAAAATCTCTTCATAATATTTATCTTGATTTCGGAAGAAATTTTCACAGGCTTTTTTAAATGTATTATATTTCTCATAGTAGCGATTATATAGAACGTTCTTTCTGAACACTCGCCATAAACGCTCTATTAAATTTAACTCCGGTGAGTAAGCGGGTAGGAATACTAGTTTTATCCTAGACGTTTTTAGCCAGTCTTGCACAGTGACTGAGTAATGATACCTCGCATTATCAGCTATCACATAAATCGTTTTAGCTTGTGGATACACGCTTTCCAAATAGTTAAAAAGATCAATGGTTGAATCTGCATTAACATTGTCTTCGCTAAATAGAGCTACTGTTTCCAATGTTTCTGCATTCATCGCACCATGAATATTGTAACGAGA